>JBNJEI010000047.1:0-18983 GCA_051745755.1 Fibrobacterota bacterium | reverse complement strand
GCAACAATTGATTTTTCCGGCCTTTCCGATTTTAACTGAGTGTTTCGCCCATTCCTGACAGCAGAACGGACCGGTATGTAACCGGTCCGTTTTTGGTGTACTACCTGCTCTGCCGGCAATGTGCCGAAAGACTCAGCGTTTCATAAAAGAATTGGGTTACTCATGTATGCACTGGGTAAAATAATACTTAACAATAATCAGGACGTATTGCTCCGTGCTTCTTTCGTGTTAAAATCGGACCGGTTACGCAGGGGTTTTACCTTCAGCGTCATACATCTTCCCGAAGTGACCTGCTCCCCTAAAACCGGATAGTCATTTGGATTAGCTCTGAATGTAAATTATATCAAAAGGAGCTTATCATGAAGAAGCGTCTTACGGAAGTTCAAATAATTCGAATACTGCAGGAAGTAGATTCGGGGGCCTCAACCAGTGAAGTAGCTCGTCAATATGGAATCCACCAGAATACGATATACAATTGGCGGAACACATCCTGGCTGAACCCAGGGGATCTCTGGAATCAATGACGCAGGCAAAACGCTTCGTCTCGCCATTTCGACTTGTAACTGAGATTATATCGCGTGCCCAGCCTGTGTTGGACCTTTTTATCATGATTTTCCCGGAATATTTTCGAGTACGTCCCCTGCCAAAACTGCACGTTTACTGCTTACGGTACATTCCCGGGCACGCTTCAAACGTTCTCTTTTTCCGGACGTCCCTCACTGCCTTTTTTTAAAATTGCAGCGCAGTATCAGCAGTAGCTTCACCCAAAGCTATTTAAGCTCCTCATTGTAACGAATCAGAGATTATCTTTCTACGGTACTGTGAAGATCACCATCGTTTTTTACACCCATAACACCCTCCGTATTCGTTCTTTCGCCATACGTACAATTGATTTGTAAAACGATCATACCACCTAAAAAACTCCGGAGCGCTCAGACCGGAATTTCCTCAGGCAGGTACAGCAGACTTTTTCTTCAGAAGTAAACCCCATTCTTTCTTTTCCACTTCGACGAGCTGAGGTGATATTTTCATCTGCCATTTCCAATCTCCTTATTTGGTTGGCAATTGATTCATAATTTTAAGCAGGTAAGAACATTCGGGATGCTTTTTTAACCTTCATCACTGAGCCGGAACAGCAACAGTTGCTCTGTCATGCAATTTAGATGCGGGATGATCCGGACATTAGTGAGAACAAGTCTGCTGATCTGATTTACCACTGTCGTAAGGAAGTTGATTACACAGGTATAATACTGGGCACAATCTGAGATACCGATTTCTAAAATCAGAAGCATGGAATCATGGAGAGAAAAAATAAATATACAGGTATGTGATATGCAGGAATAAAAAAACGCCGCTTTGTAAAAACAAAGCGGCGTTTTTTATTAAGCTTCAGAAATGAATTACTTCGCTTCTATTGCATCGGCGGGGCATACTTCAACACAGGCTCCGCAGTCAGTACAGGTTTCCGCATCAATTACATAAATGCCGTCACCTTCGCTGATGGCACTTACGGGACACTCCGGTTCACATGCACCGCAGGAAAGACAATTATCATTAATTACATGAGCCATAAAATACTCCTGTTAAGGTTCAAAAAGCAGTGCCATAAAATATATAATACTATGTGTAATTACAAAGCGTTTTTAAAAAACAGTCCAATATTCAGGAAATGGCTGGGTTTTTTCCGGTTATATGGTCAATGATTCCGATTTTTGTTTTTTGCTGAAGAATTCGGGACACCTTTTCCTCACCGTTTAATGCAGATGATACCGCTGCAAGAAACTGTACATAGGGCACTTGTTTCTTCGCAGGCACCAGGGTGAGAACAAAAACCTTTGAGGGTTTATTATCCATGGCCCCAAAATCGATTCCGGTCCGGCTGATACCGATAACAGAGGTAATACTATGTATACCCTCCAAACGCCCGTGCGGAAGGGCTACGCCGTTTTCCATCCCCGTGCTGACAGCATTTTCCCGATGCCACACCGCCTGAAGCGCTGCCTCTTTGTCCGCCACAACCCCGTTCTCGTAAAGAATCTGTATCAGTTCCTCAATGACCCCCTCCTTATTCTGAGAGACAAGATTCATTTCAATTAATTCAGGACGAAAGATATTCGTCATATCAAAGCCCGCCTTATCAAAACTTTGTGCAAAATCCCGTTTCATATCCTCCGGCTTTACAAGATCCTTGATTGTGATAATTACGGAACTTAAATCTGCAATTGTTTCATACAGCATATTGCGCACCAGTGATTCATACTCTGTATTTGTTTCAAAATTCATGGTGGTGTTTTCACGGTAGAGAGTAATAAATATCTCCCCGCGCTGAAAACGATAAATTCGCTGCTCAGATTCAACGCGGTTCACATAGAACCCTTCGTTTTTATACCCTTCCATGATAAACCGTTCCACAAAATCAGCCAGATCTCTGGAGCCGCAGTCAAAGGGAATTATTGCCGTTGTAACAACCGGGAGGGTATTACGGATTCCCCGCTTTTCTTTTTTGAGAAATTTCTCCAGTAAAACTGGTCCCGTCAGTGTGGAAATCAGGGCCATCATAACCGATACGGAAAACCCCGTGGGGGTTAATATTCCGGAGGATAAACCGATTCCTGCGATAATGAGGGCAACCTCACCCCGGGGAACCATGCCCAGTCCAATACGCGAAGCCCCGAGGAAATTAAAATTCAGGAACAGGGAGGGAATTCCCGCACCAAGAAACTTTGCGACCACCGCTCCGCCGGCAAATACCAGCCCGAATACTGCTGTTTCAGCCTGAAAAAAATGAGTGACATCCACAAACATGCCAATGGTTACAAAAAAGATAGGATCAAAAAAACGTTCCAGCTCACGCAGCTTTTCCTGAACAAGTATATCCAGATCGGTTTTTGAAATGGAAAGTCCCATGATATAGGCACCGATTATCATTGCCAGCCCGGCTTTTTCAAATATACCGGCAAGAATAAGAGCCAGCCCGAGACTGGAAACCGCAATATGTTCAATTTTATTCAATTTCAAAAGTCGGGCAACGGTATCGGAAAAGATAATTCCAAGGGCGGTGAAGGAAACCCAGACAGCAACCGCCCGCCCGCCGATAATAAAAAGTTGATTCCAGTTATGTTCCGCCTCTGCTTCAAAGAGTGCGTATCCGGTTATTATCGTGAGTAGAATAATGCTGATTATATCGTCGATGACTGCTCCTGACAGAATCGTGACACCCTCGGGAGAGTCCAGCTTTTTATTTTCTGAGAGAATGCGAACCGTAATATCCACGGAGGTTGCCGTGCATAAAACGCCAAGAAAGAGGGCAAGGGGATCACTCAGTGATATATTCAGAAAGTGAATTGCCGTAAAGGCACCCACGGCAAAGGAAAGTACGGCACTCCCCAGCCCCACCAGACTGCCTGCAAGAGAGTAACGCAAAAAAAGATTCAGATCAGTTCCCAGACCGGCCATAAACAATAAGAGTATTGAAGCGATAGTGGCAAGGCCGTATAATTCAGTTGAAATGGGTATTCCGGCTGGACTCTGCAGGGCAAATATGCCCTCGGGAAATCCCCAAAAACCAATTCCGCCCAGAAGATGAGGGCCGATAATAATGCCCACAAGGATTTCCCCCAGCACCCGCGGAAGACGGAAACGGGACAGGAATGCGCCTCCTGCACGTGCCGCCAGTATTATAATCCCAACCTGTATAACCAGCATACCCATCACCTCGTGAGAGCTGTTGGAATGTCCTGGGGCAGAGGCAAAAAGCGTGAGCGGAACAAATAGAAAGAGACATGCTTTAATAAAATGGACCATGCAGAATAATCCCGTTACAAAAATGAATCAGTACTTCAGTACGTATGATATATTATTTTTCCGGGAGGGGCAAGAATTCATCAGAGTACAACCATATTATTTCTGTGAATTACCTCTGTATAATTGTCCCCGCCGAGAATATCATTAATGCGGCGTGTCTGCTCTCCCCGTATCTTTTCTATGCTTTCAGCGGAGTAATTGCTGATACCACGGGCAAAGGGGGTGTTATTAAACACTATATCAACGGTATCGCCGGGTGTAATACCCGGGGTTGCCAGGGTAACTCCGGCGGGAAGAAGGCTTTTGCCCTTATGGGCAATGGCTTCAAAGGCTCCCTTATCAACCTCTATACACCCCTTGGGAGTATCCGTGAATGCCAGATACCGTTTCTTGGCTTTCATTTTTTTCTTTGTGGGGATAAACAATGTACGGTATTCTTTGTTTTTAATTATTTCCCGCAGGGAGTAATCATAACCGTTTCCGATAAGGGCGCTCATCCCGGCATTGGTTACCATTCGGGCGGCTTTAAGCTTTGTTACCATTCCTCCTGTGCCCACATCACTGCCTTCGGCATCGGCCATGGAAAATATGCGTGACGTAAATTTTTTCACCAGAGGAATATGTTCCGCCCCGGGATTGCTGCGCGGGTTTTCACTATAGAGGCCGTTAATATCCGTGAGGGTGATAAATATATCTGCATTAAGAACCGTTGCAACCTGCGCAGCAAGGGTATCATTATCCCCAAAAGTAATTTCTTCCACTCCCACGCTGTCATTTTCATTGATAATAGGTACAATCCCTTTATCAAGCATGGTAAAAATTGCATTTCGCAGATTATTATAGCGTTTTTTATTTTCCAGATCGTCCCAGGTCAGAAGTATTTGGCCGCAGACAATTCCCGCACGGCCAAAGAGGGTATTGTAGATATGCAGCAACTCGATTTGTCCCACACCGGCACAGGCCTGTTTCAGGGGAATGGTATTGGGCCGTTCCGAAAGTCCCAGCTTTATCCTGCCGTGAGAAACGGCTCCCGAAGAAATAAAAACAAGACGGGTGTTTTCATCGATAATATCGCACATATCCTGAATATGTGCGGTAATCCGATGAATATGTTCATTTCCTGTTGCGGGAGTAAGAATCTTGCTGCCGATTTTTACGACCGCAAGCCGGATTGTACCCCATGTATTTGTATCAAATATTTTCATAAACACCCTGTTTTCCGCCCGTGGAAGTCTAAATATATTTTATATCAAAAGAGAAGAGTTGAAGCATCTCAAAATATTTGAGCCACACAGAGTTGCCCGGATTTTTACTATTTGTATATGCGTATTTTGTATGTGAGCCGCACCGCATGAAAACGTATCGTTCCATACTCTGCAACGCATGTACTGGGTACTACACATTTTTGCTCAGCATTTTTTATATCAGAGACAAAACACAGAAAGTGTACAAAAATCCGGCATCTTCCGTAGAGGCTTCGTCACTGCAGCGCTGTATCATTCTGCGGGTATTATATTGTATCCCATAAGATCCCGCATTCTGGATCCGGCCGGTACTCCCGATTAAACCCAGCAGCAGCTTACCTACAGGCCGAAAAACTGGTTACACACACAACCCAGGTTGAATCTTCGGCATTGTGTGTACCCAGCAATACCTGGTACTGCACTGAGTTGATCTGAATGTTTTAGGCCCCGATATTTTACCAACATGCATACCAAAGCCTGTGGAAAACAGCCTGTTATTTGCACGATATCGGGTGAACTGAATCTCCTCGGAGCCCTTTGGATATTTTTTATTTTTTACTTGTAAATTCCCCCTGTGTATTGTAGACTTAATGTGTTAAAAAAACGTGGGAATTATGTGTATTTCAGGGGTTATTTTACAAGGAAGCATTTAATGAACTATTGCATTCTCTTCATATTCCTGACTCTTTTCTCCTGTTTCAATGAAGACTATATCTACGGATCATACAGTACTGAAGTAAAATCGAGTGAGATTTCGGAGGGAATTCACCATCTGCAGCTTGATGTTGAATATGCCGAGGTGTGTATCATCTCCTCCGCTGAAAACCGCTACACTATTGAAACAGATGATAATATCCTCCCCTGGATTGACATCAGAAACACCGGGGGAATACTTGAAATTTCAAAAAACACTGATCGCGAACTGCTCAGCAGCATACTGAAGATAGCCGTGTATATTCCCACCGATTCCCTCAAAACCCTTCATGTCTCAGCAGGACGGCTGCAGTGTTCAGATATCCTGACGGGATTAGGGGAGGTTGTTCTCTCCCATACATCCGGGGCTGATTTGACTGTACAAAGTGATGAGATCCGTGTTGAACTGGATTCAGAAAGCAGTCTTGAATTATCCGGTACGGGGGATTATTTTTCTGTATCCCTTGCCGATTCAGCGGTCTGGAAAAATGAAACATTTGTACCGGCCCATACCGATATCACTCTGGGGGATTATGCAGAAGCGGGTATCAGAACAGAGGACTTACTCACCTATACCATGGGTAGCAATGCCAGCCTGGGGTATATCGGTCACCCCGTAACTGAAGAAATCAGCACAGGTAAGAACAGCCGGGTATGGCGGATCAGATAGTTAATAATCCATATTTCCTTCAAATTCGTCGCGACTGAATTCCCAGTCCTTGAGAATATTGTTTCTGCTGGGATGGCGGAGTTTTTCAAGGGCTCCCGTCTCAATCTGACGCACTCTTTCCCGGGAAATATTAAACATCTCCCCAATTTCATTAAGGGTCTTGCGCTTTGCCCCATCCAGTCCGAAACGGCGGAAAAGGATATCCTTTTCATAGGGTTCAAGCTCTTCAAGCAGGGCATAGACATTTTCCTTAAAACATTTGAGAGTGGTCAAATCTCCGGGGTCATCCACGGTGGTGTCGGGAATAAAATCCCCAATAGTTGAATTTCCGTTGTCCGATACCTGCCAGTCCAGTGAAATGGGTTCACCGTTGTATTGGAGAATCATGCGAATTTTCTTTTCGGGAATGGAAAGGGCATCCGAAATATCGGATGAGGCAGGTTCATAGCCGTTTTTAATAACAAATTCCTGAATATAGCGGTTTACCTTATTGATCTGCTCCAGAGTGTTTGCGGGAATACGAATGGATTTCCCCTTATCGTTAATGGCGCGGGTTATTGATTGGCGAATCCACCATGTGGCATAGGTGGAAAATTTATACCCCTTGCGGTAATCAAAATTTTCCACGGCCTTAATAAGCCCCTTATTGCCTTCCTGTATGATATCAACCATCTCCATGGAACTGTAGGAGTATTTTTTTGCAATGCTGATAACAAGACGCACATTGGCTTCCACAATAGAATATTTTGCATCATAATACACTTTCTGCCAGGAATTAAAGCTACTGAGCTCATTGGTAAAACTGTTTTCCGTAAGCCATCGTTTATAGGTATCAAGAATGCTTTCTTTCTGCTTGTAATTCAGGTTTAAGAGGAAACAGTTTTCCGTCAGCTCTTCCCGTAATGCCCGGATGCGCTCTGCAGCAATTTTTCTCTGAGCTCCCGTGGTATCTGCATATTCGGATTTGAGTTGATTCATTTCTTCCAGTATTGTCTCAATGTGTTCAATACGGGAATAAAAATTGTCCTGAGCCTGTGCTATAAGTTCTTTTGTCGGCGGAGTCTGAGCTTCCCCCGGGGTTTCAGCGTCAAGTATATCGTACCAAAGGAGGACTCCGTCGCGGAGTTCGTTGTAGAGACGGAACAAAAACTCCTGAATCACCTTAGAATTAAATGCATTTTCAAGAAGCTTGTTTTTTGCAAATACCATTTGCCGGGCATAGTGAATCTCCTGCCCCTTATCCATAAGGGGGATATTTCCCACTTGGTTGAGATAGGATATTACCGATGCGTTCTGTATGGTTGAGGCATTCTGGGAATAGCGGTTTGCCTGTAACCCACGGGGCTTTTTGCGTCGCTTGACGAAGGGGTTTATTTCCACACCTTCGTCCTTGAGAGTGTGGATAATATCCTTTTTCTCCCCTTCATTTTCCACGAGTTCATCTATTTCAATTTCACTTACAAACCCCTGTAAACGTTCCTGTTTTCTCAGATGTTTTAAATGTTTTTCAAACATGTTTTTCGCTGGCACGGCTCTTCCTCGTTTTTTTCTGAGTAAGTTTGTTTAATTCATACAGCAGTTGTTTTTTTCTTTCGCTGTCCCGGGTTTTGGAAATTTCCTCTACCAAACGATTCTTCGTTCGCGTAATCCTGCTGTTCTCCAGCCGGGAAATCTTATGTTCCAGCCACTCCTCAGCAGACGAATCTATCTCAATTTCCCGTATAAGCAAAAAGCAGATCAGTTTCCTCAGGTACGCATTCTCTATCTCACTCACCTGCTTATGTAATTGCTCCGCATACTTCAAGATACATGAATACACCTCTTTATGGGTAGGGTCAATAAATAAATCTTCACGCAGCCGGTAGGAGTAGGTTTCGGCATATGCGGGATGAAGAATAAGGAAATGCAAAAGGCTCCCCTCTTCGGTGGAAATAAATGCGGCAAAATTACGGGTTTCATCAGCAGCGTTCCCGGTGTTTTTATCGGTTCTCTGAGGCGATTTCTTACCGTTAATGATGGGGGTCAGGAGTCGTTCTTCCACGGCAAATTCACGGGATATTTTCCTGATGTATTCTGATTTGATCAGCGGGTTTTCAATACGTGACACCAGGTCTATTACTTTGTCAACGGCTTCTGCCCGTCCCTGTGGTGTGGTGGTATCAAGGGCGTCTTTAAGCATATCTATGTAAAACTCAACCGCTTCGGCAGCGTTGTCAAGAAGGGAGTCAAAACCGGATTTCCCATGCTGAGAAACAAATGAATCGGGATCTTCATCTGAGGATAGAACCACAATCTTTATGTATACTTCCAGGGAAATAAGATTCTCCACTGCCCGTTTTGCTGCCTGAAGACCTGCGGAATCACCATCAAATACCAAAAAAATCTGCGATGCAAAGCGCTTCATAATCCTCCCCTGTTCCCGGGTCAGTGCTGTTCCGCAGGTGGCAACGACATTCTGTATACCCCGTTGATACAGGGCAATCATATCCATATATCCTTCCACCACAATTACAGCGGAGTGTTCACGAATCACCCGCCGCGACAGGTGGAGGCCGTAGAGGGTGCGGTTTTTGTGGTAAACTGCAGTTTCCGGTGAATTCAGGTATTTGGGTATCCCGTCTTTTTCCATGGTCCTGCCGCCAAAGGCAATGACCCGTCCGGAAATATCGAAAATGGGGAAAATAATACGGTTACGAAACCGATCGTAGACTGCGGAGTCGTTCTCCGCCGGGCTCAGAGCCAGGCCCGCAGCTTTGACAATGGCGGGTAAATATCCGTCCCGTGATGCCTGCGTAGTCAGTCCCGCCCAGGCGTCCGGTGCATATCCCAGCATAAATGTTTTTACTGTCTCAGCCGAAAGCCCGCGTTTTCTGAAGAAATCTATTGCCCGGGGCTCATTTTTAACCTTGCCGTAAAAATATCGGGAGGCATAGGTGTTTATACGAAACAGAAGATTTTTGGGAATAGATGTATCCCGCTTCGGCGTATATCCCTGACTGTTTTTCATCAGGGCCCTGACATCAATACCTGTTTCATTTCCCGCCAGTTCCATGGCCTCCATAAAGGTGCAGCCTTCCATATCCATAATAAAGGAAAAAATATCCCCTCCGGCACCGCAACCGAAACAATGATACATATCCTTGTCAGGACTGACGACAAAGGAAGGGGATTTTTCGTTGTGAAAGGGACATAGACCTTTATAGTTATGCCCCGTTCGGCGTAATTGTACATAGCGGTCGATAAAGGATACAATATCCAGGGCGTCCCGAATCTCTTCTTTTATCCGCGATAATTTTGAAGAATCCATAGTTATTTCTCTTCCATAAAGCGGATAAGGGTTTCGCCGGAATCGATATATCCCAGCTCTGATTTTATCGTGCGTCTGATATACACCGTATCAGTTTCAAGACGATGCAGTACGGTTTCCAGAGAGTCAACGGTTTTCTGTTTTTTTTGAACTTCCTCACGCAATGCCTGTGTTTCCTTTTCCAGATCCCGAAGGGTAAAATACCCGGCATCATTAAAGAGAAATGATACTGTCCACAGCACAAAAAGAACGGCAAGAAGGGTGCGGATACGAAGAAAATCAAAACGTTTCATGTGCAGCTTACGGTATTATCGGTCTTTGAAGGGTCAGGACAATATCACCATTTTTAAAAACGGTTATCTGTCCCGTGGATTCGGATATGGTAATGGCAAGGGCACTGGAACAGGCGGTGATATCAGCACCGGCGGCATGGCGGGCTCCCAGCCCGCTGGGAAGATCACGGCGCTGTTGCTTCTGTTCCGCCGTCAATTCCGGCCGCAAATGGCTCCCCGCAGAAAGCACGACACCATCTCCGGTTATGACAAATGCACCGTCCAAAGCTGCAAACTCCTTTACGGTTTCCTGCAGGCCCGGATCAAGAATATTGCGTTCCGATTCTGTCAGCCCCCGAAAGGGATTAATAATCAACTGGCTGACGAAGGTATTTACCCGATTGGTATCACCCACCACAAATATGGTGCCCACAGGATGTTTTTCCCGCCCTTCAAGGCTGATCTCAGAGGCAAGCCCCAGTACACGCTCAAGTATTTCGGGCTTCACATCCTCCGGAACAAGAGAGCTTGTGGTATTAAAAAAGAAGTCGAATTCCTTGGCAATATCAATAACAACCACGGAATTAAAAACACCCTGCTGTTCATCCCCCGTTACGCATACAACCACATCATTGCGTCCAAGGAGACCGTTGGAGACGGCCAGAAGTACACCGATCTTTGCCTGGCCATATCCCAGACCGCCCCGGGCGGGAGGTGCCTGAATAATCCCGAACTTGGATTCTTCATCCTTAAAGCGGGTTTTGTTTGAGGTTACGATTATTCCCTTTCGGCGCGTCTTAATGTATTTAACAAAATCATTGTCTTTTTTTGCATCGGCAAATACCATAACCGCCTTGGCATTTATCTCCCGGGCAAGGGATGTAGCTGCAGAAAGCATGGGTTCTTTCTTTCCCTTTACCTGCTTTGATTTCTTTGCAGTTCCGGACGTATCGGTATCTGTTTCTTTTCGAACCTCGGAGATTACCTGGGATAATTTTTCCACTTCCGCACTGCGGATTAATTTATTTACCACTTCATTTCTGAAAAAAGTGGATATTTCCGACAGTATCTCAAAGGTGGCTTCCTCCTCCATTTTTTTTCGGGAAATAACAAGGGCAATGATATGCGCTTTAGCATTTCGAACCGCTCCATAGTCAATTCCCATGGCACTGCGCCCCACGATTATGGAAAAATCCTTTTTGATGGCCGCTTCTGATTGCGGTATGGCCACCCCCTGCCCCACAAAGGTGGAAGCCGATTCTTCCCGGGCGATAATATCCTTAATAAGCTTTTTGTGTGCAGTAATTGATTCTATTTCGCACAGTTTTTCCGCAAGCTCCGTGAGAGCATCGGTTTTTTTGTCCGATTCAAGTTCGATTATGTTATCACAGCAAATGTATTCGCTAAAACTCATGCCTGCCCCTTATTGAGTATCTCTGCCGGTACACAGCCCGGTATTGTGCATCAGACAGTGACCTGTTATATACAACCGCCCTTTGCTTTCAGGAAATTGTTGTATGCATTATGAACGGTTTTGTATTTGTACCGGTACCGCATACTGTTTTTTGATGGTGTATTTCCAATCTGCCAACAGAGGATACGGAGAATACACTGCCCAAATCACTTCACTGGAATATAGATTTTTATGCAGCACATACGCAACAATATTATATACCTGATTTCGATCGGATTTTACAGGGAATCCCCCACGGCTCCACAGCCCTGATATGTAATATGATGAAGGCGGAAAATCCTGAGCGTTTTTCCCGGTTGATCCTGTCTTCAGCCAGGGAGAGCTGTGTAAAAATCCTTCCCGGCAATTGAGCTGAAAACCCCAGCCTGGTGGGACATATTATCAGGGTGTATCCTCCAGTATATCGGAAACAGCATTGCTGTAATAGTGAATCAGGGCGGGATTTTTTATGACAGGGCCCTTCTTTTTTCTTTTACAGATTTTTGTATCCACAAGGCGTTTCTGTCCCGCCTGGATAATCTCAGCAGTGGTCATATCTGCAAGGCCTTTCATATTGCAGCCGCGCTGTTTCAGCACGGCAATTACAGAGTCGGCTGTCTCCAGCATCTCTGCAGGAGTATGCTGATTTATGTCGAGGGCATAGGCAACAATATTGTGCGGCAGAATTCGGTAGAGCCTGAGAAGCATGTGGCGAATCTGATTGCAACACTCTTTTATGGCTACTCCGTTTGCAAAAAATTCATTTTTGGCCTTTGATCGGTACAGACCTTCAACATCGGTGAGGGACTTTACAGGAACCGGGGTGCCCACATCGATATAGATTTCCAGTTCACGGGGAGGAAAGAGCCAGAGTCTGAGGTAGACCCATATATCTGATCCATAATACAGTAAATTACCCACGGCTTTGGAAAAGACGCCTGTTTTTTCCCGTAATGCCTTACCACGCAAAAGCCAGGAAAACATCTTTGCCTCAGGAACAATGGAATATGAACATGCCATGGGAATAATATAATAATCCTTTTGAGGATTGGCCTTTTGGGCCATAACCGTGGATCCGATAAGCCCGGATTTTATTTCCAGCATATGACCGGTGTAACTGCGCCCGCCTTCGGGATAGATCAGGACATTCTGTCCGCGAAAGAGGAGTCGCTTTACAAAATCGGCCAGCTTAAACAGGTATTGCCTGCTTGTAACCTTGCTGCGCTGAACAGAAAATGACCCGACTTTTCTAAAGAGAATCCCGATAAAGGGGAGACCGGTCAGATTATCCCCGGCAGCAAAGCGCAGGTTTTGATATCCCCGGGTTATAAATTCCAGCCCCGTCACCAGATAATCACTGTGACTGCGGTGGGTGCAGACAATGGTGACACCTTCATTATCTATGCTGAAAAGCCGGTCAAGGTCCTCTTCGGTGAGCTCAACCTTTGAAAACACCCGGCGTACATATTTGTTTATGCCTTTCATTTCATTTCTCAGACGCGCAGTGTAATTCTCTGCTCTTTTACCCTCTGGCCTACTCATTCGCCGTCCTTCATGTATGGTTATAAAAACCGTAAAATACGTTATCCCTCCCGGCACAGGTTGTATTAATAATATCACCCGGATCTGAGGGAAAGGATCATCTTCATCAGAACGTAATATAATTTAAAAAAAAAGGTGGATACCATGACTGTAAAAAAAATTACCAGCCTCATACTGGGCTGTATTTTTTCGGCGTATGCACACTCGCCCCTGACTCACATCTATATGAGTATGGGAAAGGACAGCATTCCCGGAGTGCTTCACTACCACACCACTCCTCCTCCCCTGGCGATGCATGAAGAGCTTCGTATGCGTGATCCATACACCTATAGCGGTGTCCTTACACCGGATGCAGTAAAAGCAGCCTCAGATCATGGTGGATATTTTGAAGCAGGGCGTATTCTTTCTCCCCAGCTGGATTCCGCCCGATCAAAAAGCAATTTTGACACCCTGCAGTTTATCAATACTACTCCCCTGGACGGCCGGGAGGTTATAATGGGCGTTATCGACGTGGGCTTTGACTATACCCATCCCGCATTTCGCGATGAATACACTGATCTTCGTATTCTTTCCGCCTGGGACCAGCGGGATTTTAGCGGTACTCCACCCCGCAACTATTCATACGGTTCGGAATACAGCAGTGAGGAGGCCATTCTTCAGCGCGGGCGGGGCAGCCGGGAAAATAATAACCACGGCACACATGTGGCGGGCATAATGGGGGGACGAAAAGTACATCCCGATCACAGGTATTTCGGTCTGGCACCACGGGCGGATTTTGTTTTTGTTACCACGGATTTTCGGGAAACATCCATTGTTGACGGAGTTGAATATATTTTTGCTCTTGCAGACAGTCTCAACAGGCCCGCCGTGGTAAATCTCAGCCTCGGAAGTTCTTCAGGTCCCCATGACGGCACATCTTTTATTGAGCGAATGCATGAAAAAAACTCCGCCCCGGGAAGAATTATCGTCAGCGCTGCGGGAAATTCGGGTAATAAGAAACGCTATATCCATGCCCGGCTCAATGAAAATACTCCTCTGCAGACCTTTACCACCCTTCCCTGGGAGCGAAAATACATTGATTTCTGGATAGAGGAGGGGCAGGATATTGATATACAGCTTCATCTGACCGATACCACCGGGGAGCCGGTTAAAACCTTTCGAAATTTTTCACGGCATGATCTGCTCTTTGGCGATTCATTTATTGAAAACGGGGATACCCTCCATGTGCTGGGGGCAAAGGAAAGACAAAATCCCCTGAACGGCAAAATGAACATTCTCTTTTGTCTTGATAATAACAAAAACAATCTGTATCAGGACTATTATCTGAAATTCACCGTTTCCGGCCGGGGGACGCTGGACGGCTGGAATTCCTATTACGATGAATTTTTCTCCCTTAACCTGGCCGGCTGTACGCCGGGGGATACGGTACACACCCTTATTGACGGCGGCGGATGCAGCAGGGGAGCTCTAACTGTGGGTGCCTACACCAGCCGGTCGTCCTTTGTGGATAAAAATGGTGCTCTACAGGAAATTTACCGGGGTGAGGATGTAAACGACCGTGCATATTTTTCCAGTATCGGCCCCACCATTGACGGCCGTCAGAAACCGGAAATATCCACACCGGGACATGCCCTGATATCGGCGTATAACTCCTTCAGCACCACGGCAACCGATTCTTCCACCATTGCAGATACCGTTGTCTTTGAAGACCGCACCTACTCCTATGGCGCACAGTCGGGAACTTCCATGGCAACCCCCTTTATGAGTGGGGTTACGGCCCTTGTCCTCCAGGTCTATCCGGAAATAACCCGGGAGGAAATTCTGGAATTATTACGGGAAACCGCTCGCACAGATGAATATACGGGGGAATTCAGCGAATCAGAATATTCTCCATGGGGATATGGAAAGGCGGACATATCCGCCCTGTTAACACGGGCTGTGGCCAAATACCATAACAGCAATCCCGATATAGACTCCCTTCTTTCCGGAGTGTTTTTTATGAACACCGGGGTTTTTATAAACAATCCGGCCATAGAAGAGGTAGCGCTGTATACACCGCAGGGGCGAAAGCTCCATGAAGAAAGAATCACAGCTCCCCGTGCAATTGATCTTTCGTCCTTTTCCTCACAGATTGTGGTGATACAATTCCTCGGCAGGAATATTTCGGTTGAAAAAAAGCTTCGGGTACGGTGATTTCGCACCCGAAGAATTGGTTTATTTTAAAATACCTTCACGAACGGCATTGATTTTTCCGCCCGCACAGAGAAATTTACGGTCCATATCTGTCAGCTCAAGCCTGAGTGGGATTTCCTTCTCCCCCGCTGTGAGAATCACCTCCTCTCTTCCCGTTTCAACGGCTGAGCGTATGTCGTCCAGAGACAATGTGTCTCCCTGGGAAAGGGCATCGTAATCGCCGGGGTTTTTGAATACCGCCGGGAGAATACCGAAATTAATAAGATTTGCCTTGTGAATCCGCTCCATGGACTTTGCCACTACGAGTTTGACGCCCAGATACATGGGACAGATTGCCGCATGTTCACGGGATGACCCCTGACCGTAGGATTCTCCGGCGATGATTATATTATCCACGCCGGCTTCTTTGTTTTTCATGCAGTTGCTGAAAAAATCCGGGTCGTTGCGTTCAAAGACAAATTCTGAATATCTGGGAATATTTGAACGGTATTTCAGCCGGCTGCCGGCGGGCATGATATGGTCCGTGGTGATTTTATCACCCACCTTTATTGTTGCCGTACCGCAGATGGACCTATCCAGAGGATCTTTCTGCGGAGGATTCCCGATGTTGGGGCCGCGGTAAATCTCCACGGATGACCCGTCCCGGGCGGGCTCAATTATCATTGAGTCGTCAATGTCAAATTTTTCCGGCAGGATGAAGCGGGGATAGTCCTCAGGAGCAAAAAACTCCGTGGGGTCAACCACTTTTCCCGCAAGGGCGATAGCCGCAGCGGTTTCCGGTGACACCAGATAGATCTCTGCACTGTTGGTGCCGCTTCTTCCGTAGAAGTTTCTATTGGATGTCCGAAAGGAAACGGCATCAGTTTTGGGGGCCTGGGAGTTTCCGATGCAGAAGCCGCATGCCGATTCCAGCACCCGCCCCCCCGCGGAAATAAGCTGTGCCAGGGAACCGTCCTTTGCTGTCATTTCAAGCACCTGTTTTGATCCTGCAGCGATACCGAGGGAGATATTTTCCGCCGTGGATTTTCCCGCCAGAGCCTGGGCGGTAACATAGATATCACGCAGGGATCCGTTTGTACAGGAGCCCACCAGAACCTGATCAACCGCAAGACCTTCCAGCTCTTTGACGGTTTTGATATTGCCCGGAGAATGGGGACAGGCAACCATAGGCTGAAGGGTGGAAAGATCAATATCAATAGTGCGGTGGTACTGTGCATCATCATCGGCTGTAATTTCAGACCATGCCTCTCCCCGCTCCTGGGCTTCAAGAAACTTTTTTGTCACCTCATCGGAGGGGAAAACCGAAGTGGTGGCCCCGGTCTCAGCACCCATATTGGTGATGGTTGCCCGTTCGGGAACGGAGAGGTCTTTGATACCCTCGCCGCCGTATTCAATGATTGTTCCCACATTTCCCTGGGTGGACACTTCTTCCAGTACCTTCAGAATAACATCCTTGGCGCTCACCCAGGGACGCAGTTTCCCTGTGAGGGTAACCTTTACCACTCGGGGATAGGTGAGACGAAAGGCGCCGCCCCCCATGGCCACAGCCACATCAAGGCCTCCGGCACCGATGGCGATCATACCGATCCCGCCACCCGTGGGAGTATGGGAATCAGACCCCAGAAGAGTTTTTCCCGGCACACCGAAGCGTTCCACATGCACCTGATGACAGATGCCGTTTCCCGGTTTTGAATATTTGATGCCGTATTTTTTTGCCACACTCTGCAGATAGGTGTGGTCGTCGGCATTCTCATAGCCTTCCTGAATGGTGTTATGATCCACATAGGAAACTGAAACCTCTGTCTGAACACGGTCAAAACCCATGGCTTCAAACTGCAGATAGGCCATGGTCCCCGTGGCGTCCTGCGTGAGTGTCTGGTCAATGGTGATTCCTACTTCATTTCCCGGCTCGGGCGCGCCGTCAACAATATGCGCATCAATGATCTTCTGTACTACATTCTTACCCATTCTATCTCCTTAAAATTTACTCGGTTTCGTAATCAACAACATGCGTTTTTTCTGCATGTGATTTAATAAATGATGCCACAGCAACGTGATCGGGGTGCTGTGCATAGGCAGCCAGATCATCCTGATTTCTGAAAGAGGAGTACAGTACAAGATCCAGGGCCGCTGGGCGGGGGCTGATATTAATTCCCGCTTCATAATCGACAATCTGAGAGATTTTGGCAGGAAGTTCTTCGAGGAGTTTCTGCGCCTTCTGCACTGCGTCTTCAGAGTCAAATTTCCACATTACGATATGTTTTATCATGGTGCCTCCATAAAAAATGATCCACAGTAATATATGTTATGCTCACTTTTTTTTTAAGTACCATGTACCATTCAGAATGCCGGGCGGCTTTACGGGGTATACATATTCTTTTATTAGCAGTAAAATCAATCGATTACATTTTCTATTTTATTCATTACATGATGTTGTTATTTACGCATATGGCAAAAGGACTGATTCCATAGTATATATTTATTCTACAGTTACTGCGGCGCAGGTGTGTATGGATAATTCAATTTATGATACGGAAGCAATCCTTGAAAGTATTTCAGACGGGGTCTTTACCGTAAACCGCGACTGGGATATCACCTATTTCAATGCTGCTGCAGAAGCTATCACAGGCATTGAAAGAAGCGAGGCTGTGGGAGCAAAATGCTTTGATGTCTTTCGTTCAAGCATGTGCGGAAGCAATTGTGCCCTGCGTAAAACCATTTCCGAGGGTCGCCGGATTATCAACCGCGGCTGCTATTTTATCAACAGCCGCGGTGAATCAATTCCTATAACAGTATCAACGGCAGTGCTCCATGATAAAAAGGGACACATTGTGGGCGGAGCTGAAACATTTCGTGATCTTTCGGAAATTGAAGAGTTGAAGAAGGAGATTTTCGATCGCTTCTCAGCGGGACGGCTCCACAGCAGCAGTCCCAGTATGCAGAAAATTACAGAGTTGATCAGGGTTATCGCCCCCACCTCATCCACAGTTCTTATTCAGGGAGAAACCGGTACGGGGAAAGAAGTTACGGCCCGGACTATTCACGAATTGTCTCCGCGAAAAAAGGCCCCCTTTATGACTATCAACTGCGGCGCCATCCCCGAAAACCTTCTGGAATCTGAGCTCTTCGGCCATGTAAAGGGGTCATTCACCGGGGCTGTTTCTGATAAAGAGGGGCTTGTTTCAGCCGCAGGGGACGGTACGCTTTTTCTTGATGAAATTGGTGATATGCCCATGAATATGCAGGTAAAAATCCTTGGGCTTCTTCAGGAAAAAACCTTCCAGCCTGTGGGAAGTACCACCTCCCATACCTGCAGCGCCCGCATTATTGCAGCAACAAACAAGGATCTCAAAAGGGCCATCAGGGAAAATCGCTTTCGCGAAGATCTCTATTTTCGCCTCAATATTATTAATCTTGAAATCCCTCCCCTGCGGAAACGGCGCGAAGATATTCTGCTTTTGGCCAAAGAATTTATTCACCGCTTCTGCATTCGATACGAAAAAGATGATATGACCATGAGTCCCGATGTTCTGTCATTGCTTCAGGCCTACAGCTGGCCGGGGAATATCAGAGAATTGGAAAATGCCATGGAGCGGGCGGTTATCGTCTCTGCTGAGCAGGAAATATCCCTCAAGGCCCTGCCGGAGGATATTCGCGGCAGCACATCAGAAACCACTGCTCTGCACGCGCAGGAACTTCATTTTCATAGGGATGACGCGGAAAAAAAAGGTATTGTGCAGGCATTGGAGAAAGCCGGATACAATAAAAGCCGCGCCGCCGAAGATCTGGGGATTCACCGCACAAC
>JBNJEI010000046.1:0-19008 GCA_051745755.1 Fibrobacterota bacterium | reverse complement strand
ACAAGATCCCAATTCCATGAACCGTCATTATTGTAAACACAGAGCATTACCTCAACATCTGTATCCTTTGCCCAATCGGTAAATCGCCGCACCGTAGCATCGGAAGGAGTCTGCCACTCGTGAGTAACATATTCGATACCTCCCGTAGCGGGCACCGGCCCCCAGAACTGCAATGCCAGATGGGTAATGCCATCTTCCATTTTTACACCGCCGAAATCGGTATTCAGCATATTCTCGCACTCCTGCCAGTTATATGGGGGAACCCACGTCATAACCGGTGCTGCTGCGATGCTGCCTATCCACAGAAAAGTTACCACCAAGCCAAATTTCACGAAACGCACATCAACCTCCAGGGGATTACTTGTTGTCTATTAATGGCAATGTATTAAAAAAAACACCTTTTTGCCCGAATTATAAAAAACAACAAACATTTTCGTATTAATGTGCAAAACCTCGGATAAACCTTTAAAAAAGGAGGACACAACAAATAAAACTACATATAAACACAAAATACAACCATCTTTTGCGCTGTGAAAAGGTTGTCTAATAGCAACACCAGCGAGATATTTAAACAGCAAAACAAACGGATAGTCCATACAAACACACTTTCTGCAATTATCCGGAGACACAGTAAACACAGCACCGTACACTTTCGTGAACAGCAATGGGCTCACTTATGTATTCAGTATCTCACGACAGAGGCGCGTAACTTCGCGAAAATCAACCTTTCCGCTCGCCATAAGGGGGAGCTCTTCCATAAAAATATATTCCGAAGGAATTGCTATAGAAGGGAGAAGCCGCCGCAATTCACGTTTGATTTTGCGCTTATGAACTTTTTCCGTGACGGCGGCAACAATACGTGCACCTCTTCGGGGATCGGGAATATCAACAACACAGCAGGTGCTTTCTTCCGAGAGAAGTGAATCCAGTTGGCTTTCCACAGCCACAAGGGATATCATTTCTGCCCCAACTTTTACAAACCGCTTCAGGCGTCCCTGATGGCGGATAAAGCCCTCTTCATCCATGATACCCAGATCTCCGGTATCATACCACCCCTGATGAATTCGCAGAGCCGTTTCTTCAATATTGTTATAGTATCCCTTCATAACCAGATCTCCACGCACCATTATTTTACCCCGTGAACCCGGCGGGAGTTCTTCACCGCTGTTTATATCTACAATCTTTACTTCCACGGAAGGAAGTGGGCGGCCGATGGTGCCGGGTTTATGGTTTTCCGGGGTGTTCACCGTAATAACAGGGCTGGTTTCAGTTGTGCCGTAGCCTTCCAGAAGAGTAATACCGAAGCGCTCCCGGTACTCATCCATAAGAGAGGCGGGAAGGCTGTCTCCGCCGGACATAGCGATACGAACACTGGCAAATGCATCCTTACGGGCCTGCCGTGCATACCCCATAAAAAACGTCGGTGTTGCGGCAATAACTGAAGCCTTGTATCGTGTAATATCCTGCACAATTGCGCGATAGGCCAGGGGATTGGGTTCTGCAACGAGGCTGCATCCCTTCAGGAGGGGAAGCCAGAAGTTTGATGTCAGACCGTACACATGGAAATAGGGCAGCAGGGACATAAATATATCCTGGTCTGAAAATTCAAAGGTTTTATTAATATCCTCCACATTGCTGAGAATATTTCTATGGGTAAGCTGAACAGCCTTGGGCTCTTTTTCGCTGCCGCTGGTAAAGAGAATAAAGGCGGTGTCGTCCGGATCAGGCGAAGCGGTACAGAAGGAGGCAAAGCTCTTTTTAATACCACCGACCAGCTTATTAAGAAATGTCAGTTTTTTGAGAATATCCTCAATAAGGAGCATATCATCCATGACAGGTTCATCCAGTTTGTCCAGAAGTTTTCGCGAAGAAATAATAGTGGAGAAACCGCATACATCCCGGGCGTAAGTACAGTTTCGCCTCAGCCCCGTGGAGTAATTCAGCATCACAGGTATCCTTCCCGCCATAAGCACAGCAAGGGTGGAAATGATTCCACCCGCCGATGAAGGCATAAGTATACCGATAAAGGAGTCTTTGGTTGAGTGGCGGATTCTGTCGCTGAGGATACATGAGGCAGTAAGAAGCCTGTTGTATGTAAATTCCTGATTTGTCGCCCGGTCATACACCGCCACACACTCTTTATGTCTTTGGGCGGTATCAATAAAGGTTTCATGAAGGGTTTTCATAGTACCTCCTGTTTTGTGTTCTGTGTCCTTTCAATATACATTATGGAGATTTTCCGGTTATGGCAGGAGGTCCCAGGCAATTACGGTTATATTGTGCCTTTGCAGGGCGAATACGGGATTCGCCCGTGGTGAATTGGTTCGCCCGGGAGTTGGATTTCCGTGATTAAATACATTAGCGGCAATTTTGGCGGGGTTTTGCGGTGAACATGAGGCAATATCATCAAATTCCGTGCGAACCCGGATCAACCACAGTGGCAGTTAATTTTTCGGTGCCCCCCACTACTCCTCCACACTTTCCAGGGCTTTTTCCACCTTCTCATAAATATCCTTTGACAAATGCGGCATATGACGCAGAGAAAACAATTCCTGCCGCATCATTTCACGTCGATTATCATCATACCGGGCAAACTGCAACAGCGGATCAAGAAGCCGTGAAGCAACCTGGGGGTTACGCGTGTTAAGCACCTCAATCTGCTCCCGAAGAAACCTGTACCCCGTCCCGTCCGGCGCATGAAACCGCAGATGATTGCGCGCTGCAAAGGCCCCAATCAGGCTGCGAACCCTGTTGGGATTCTGTATATCGAAGGCGGGATGATCCATGAGTTTTTTCACCCGGTTGAGTGTATCTGCATGGGGGGCAGAGGCCTGCAATGCAAACCATTTATCCATAACCAATCCGTTTTTGCTCCAGCGGCTGCTGAAGGCAGAAAGAAGCCCTTTTCCACAGGCACAGGATGCACCCACAGCCGCTTCCAGAGCTCCCATGGTATCTGTCATTGTACGGGCAGCGGTAAAATGACGCTCAACCATATCAGAGCCGGAATCCGTGCGCCCAAGATACCACAGCAGACGATTGCGCAGTGCCCGCTTTGCCATTGCTTCCCCCGTGAGGGCGTCATCCTGTCCAACATCAGCATAGCGGGATAAAAACACCTCTTCACAGGCGTTTGCAACAGAATCCTGAACGGCGGTAATCACCGTATGAATCTCCTCTACGGGAACGGTATCAAACCAGCCGGCGATTTCGCCTTCCCCGGGCAAAGTGAGCATTTCTGCAAGAAGGGCGGGATCACCGGAGGTATCTTTGGCCAAAGCGCCATAGATGTCGGGAATACTGGCAGGCACCTGTAAATCACCTTCTTCGCAGACCGTGGCAACCATGGCCGTAATGTGCTTCTTCAGCAGGGCCTGACATGCATCCCAGCGCGTAAAATCATTGTCTTCATGTATCATCAGCACCCGGAGATCGTCATCCTCCTGTACGTGATCAAGCTTTACAGGAGCAGAAAAATCCCGAAGAAGGGATACAACGGGCGGTTTATTAACTCCCTCAAAAACCCATGTCTGCTCTTCCCGGCAGAGAGAAAGAACCTCATCTGAGGTGTTCCCTTCACCCACAAGGTGAATGCGTTCCCCTTTACGGGTAAACAGGGCCATATTGACGGGAATATGCAGGGGGTCTTTCGGGCTTTTATCTGCCGTGGGAGGTGTTTTTTGCCGTAAGGTGAGATGCAGAGTCTTTTGGGCAGGATCCCAGCTGTGAGAGGCAGTAACCCGGGGAGTCCCCGCCTGTGAATACCATCGGCGAAACTGCGTAAGATCAACGCCGCTGCCCGCTTCCATGGCAGAGATAAAGTCCTCACAGGTAACTGCAGCACCGTCATGTCTGCTGATATAGGTCTGCATACCCTTCTGAAACCTTTCCTCACCCAGAAGTGTATGAATCATACGGATAACCTCGGCACCTTTTTCGTAGATGGTAACGGTGTAGAAATTGCTCATCTCTATCACCTCTTCCGGACGAATGGGGTGGGCCATGGGCCCCGCATCTTCGGGAAACTGATGGCTGCGCACCATGCGGACATTTTTGATGCGGTTTACCGCCCGTGACCGCAGATCTGAGGAGAACTCCTGATCTCGGAAAACGGTTAGCCCCTCTTTGAGAGACAATTGAAACCAGTCCCGGCAGGTGATACGGTTTCCCGTCCAGTTATGGAAATATTCATGGCCGATAACGGCTTCAATATTTAACACATCCTGATCCGTGGCAGTTTCGGTGCTGGCAAGAACATATTTGGAATTAAAAATATTCAAACCCTTGTTTTCCATGGCACCCATATTAAAAAAGTCCACCGCAACAATCATATATATATCCAGATCGTATTCGAGGCCGAAGCGCTCTTCGTCCCAGGACATGGCCTGTTTCAGGGATTCCATGGCCTGGCGCGATTGTGACAGCCTGCCCCGGTCAACATAGAGCTCAAGAGATACCTCCCGCCCGCCGGCGGTAATAAAACTATCCCGGCGGCAGTCAAAATCGCCGGCCACCAGGGCAAAAAGATAGCTGGGCTTGGGAAAGGGATCTTCCCAGGTCACCCGGTGCAGTCCTGAACCGAGATTTTCTTCACTAATACGGTTTCCGTTTGACAGAAGAAAGGGGTACTCTTTTTTTGGAGCCGTAATACGCGTGGTGAACCGGGCCAATACATCAGGACGATCAGGGTAAAACATAATCCGGCGAAACCCTTCTGCCTCACACTGCGTGCAAAACGCCCCTGCCGATTTATATAACCCTTCAAAGGCGGTATTCTCAGCCGGTGAAATACGACTGGTCAGGGTGAGCTCAAACGTTGCGGGACAATTATACACCATAAGGCTGTCATCGCGGCGCTCATAGTCTGTCCACACTGCTTTGTCAATCAGCACCTCATCCAGCACCATGGAAGAATGCCCGTGAAGAATCAGAGGCCGGCAGGAATCTTCAGCGCGACGCACCTGCATAACCGCACAGACCTGTGTATTATAATCATCAAGGATAAAATCCATTTCTACGGTATCCACCAGGAACACCGGAGGTTCATAGTCACATCTGCGTTTTGCTGCGGGAGAATTCATAGATACCGCTTTCTGCTACTAACCATTGTTTACGTGAATATACACTCTGCAGTCATAACAGGCAAAGGGCGGGAATGCGGAAAAAAATACTACTTCCTGTCGTGAGAGGCATCATCCAGCTCCCTACGAAGATCGTGACTTTGGGTCGGCCGGGAAAAAGACCCCGAAAGCCCTTCGAAAAACACCAGCCCGAGATTCCCATCCACAGTCAGGGTATCTCCGGTATGGACAATATCCGCAGCCTTTTCGATACCGGATACACAGGGAATGCCGTATTCCCGGGCAATAATAGCTCCGTGAATCAGCATGCCGCCGCGCCGCTCCACAATAGCTGAAGCCAGGGGGACAATAAAGGTCATGGCGGGGTCTATGGCATCACAGACAAGAATTTCCCCGCGCTGAAACCCACTGAGATCATTTTGAGAACGAATCACCCGGGCAGACCCCTCGGCAATTCCCGGGCTGGCGGGCTGCCCCTGAAGCTGGCGGGCCCGAAAACGGGAGTCTGGTGAATCTCCGCTGTTGAGAGAGGGACTGCGGAGTGCCCCCTTTTGTTTTTCTGCCGCTGCAATAAGTCGGGTAAAGGCCGGGGCGGGGCGCACTGCTGCGCGACGACGAACCTCTTCTTCGGCCACTCTGACCTGACGCAAAAGTTTCTCCAGGCTGATATTATCGTCATCACGCAGACGATAGCTGGCACGCCCCATGGCAAGATATTCTTCTGCTCGGGGCAATTCTTCAGCAGAAAAATGTGTACGAAAGGCTGTTTCAAGCTCTGCCGCGCTGTGCGGCTGCCTGTGAACAGTTTCTCGTCCAAGCTGCAGCATAAGTCGTTGTGTTTGGGCTTTGGACAAACCAATCTCCTGCGCAACAGCCGTTATTTTTTCAGGGGAAACCAATTCGGCGTTTTTAGCCAGGGTATGGGCCGTTTCCATAAGACGTGTATTTCTGTCAACGGCCCGCAGGGAATTACCCCGCAAAAGCTCCATAAACTCAAAGGGGTCATCAGGGTGAACCGAATCCGTATAAAAGGCCCCGAAAAGACGGATGCCGTGCGCCATGGGAATACAGTCACGACGATACAGTTCCTCCCACTCTTTCTGAGCCGCAAGACGTTCTTCAAAGACATTGCAGAGGGCGGCATCTGAAAGAGTGGTGGGGTCCGTGCGGGAGAATTCCTCCGCCCGGGCCTCTATGCCGGGAAGAATCTCGTTTTCGATGCGGTTCTGCAGGACCCTGAGATTCTCCATACTGCGATGGAGACTCAGATACCATCGGCGGCTGTCATCGCCCGTATTGCCAGTAATGGGTCGCGCCTGCAGCATAACCAGCTCATCCCCGCGCAAAGTCCATTCACAGTCCTGAGGGGCACCAAATCGTTCTTCAAGAAAAAGAAGCGTTTTACCAATACGACGACATTCTACCTCAGTAAGGAGAGGTGTGTTTTTTTCATGGGATGAAAGATTCTCCCGGGCAAGAACAGCTCCCCGGGGAATGATTTTATGGAGTTTTTCTCCCGTTGTACAGGAGTCTATCTCCAGGGTTTTTCTGTCAAGTCGCCAGCTGTCAGGTTCCACACTCCCGTCAACCAGGCCCTGATTGAGCCCGTACACAGCTTCAATACTCATCTGCTGCGACGCATCGGGTGCTTTGCTGAACCCCACTCCTGAAACACGTCCCTGAACCAATTCCTGTACCAGAACTGCCATGCGGCTTGTGGCCACAGATAACCCCAGCTCCTGCCGGTAGAGCAAGGCCCGGTCAGACCACAGTGATGCCCAAACGGTGCGCACCGCCTGGAGCTGACTTTTTCTGCCGCGAACATTTACCACCGATTCATGTAGCCCCGCAAAGGAGGTTTTTCCGGAATCCTCCCCGGGTGCGGAAGACCGAATTACCAAAGGTGTATCTCCAAAAAAATCTTCAAGGGCATCACTCAGTTCATTTTCCAGGCGATGCGGCATGGGTGTAGTAAGAAAAAGATTCCGAATCCGCAGAGCGGCATCCCACAGCTCCTCCCAGCGCATCTGCGAAAAATCCTTTCGTCCCAGTTCCATGGCCAGCTTACCACCAAGACCGGTTTCCTCAAGATAGATACTGTAGACATCTGCGGGTATCACTGCGGAAAACGGAACGGTGCATCCCAGCCGGGATAGACGAGCCAGAGCAACAGCCTTTCCCCCTGCGCGGGGAAGGTCGTCACGGGTCAGTTTTTTAATTGGTTGTATGATCAAAATCAAGCTCCATCACATCCTGAAAGCGCTGCACAAGGGTATAGCGATGCACGCTGATTTCAAAGAGGGCACACCCCGGAGACTGGACAAATTCCTCCAAATGAGGGTGACGTGTCAAAAAAAACTCCTCAAGGGGACCGCGGCGAGATGTTTCCAATTCCAAAGCCGTACCCGTCGCAGTCAACGCCGCGGCATCCCGAAAATCATCCACCCGGTTTGTCCTGCTGTCTATAAGAAAAGAAATTCGGTTATCCTTCTGAATATTGGAATATTTTCGCGTTGCCCTGTGGGTGGCAAAAAGAAGACGGGAAATATGACCGGCAGGAGCAAAGCCCACAAGCGTTGTATAGGGATGCCCCTGGGCGCTGGTGGCAAGAACCCCCAGATATTGTGTCGCAATCAGGCGGGAGATGGTATTGCGCAGTGACTCCATGATGTCCTCCTTTATATTGAGTATGTAATTGGCGCCTTCATGTAATATAGTATGCGGCAGAATCAATGTAACGGGTTGGTACCATAAAAAGACTGTACGGAAAGAAGAGAACAGATCTGAGTACCGTTTTTTCTGCAATCTGATAAAAAACCGGACAGAATGCTCTAAAAAATAGATTACATACTGAAAAGATCCCAGAATTGATATTCAGGACAGCCAGAAACGGGAGGTGTGCACCGCATCTTCCAGGGATGCTGCCCGCTTCAGCAGCTGACGATGAGTCTCTGCATCCACCGTAACCGCACGCTGCGTATACTCATCACAACACCCGCATTTTTCACAGGTCACAGCCTGACAATCGCGCTCTCCCCGGGAAATGCAAAAGCCGCTCAGAGCCGCATTGTCAATATACACATAACATTCATCCCGTGCATAACTGTGAGGTATAATGGCCTCTCCAAAAGCTTTCATTTTCAGAAGACTTGAGGTTTTTACCCGGAAGGGCCGAAACATCATGGCTATCATCCGTAATCGATGAGCACGGGATGCTCCCTGTTCTTTTTTAATTTTTGCAACAGGACCGACAAGTTCGTAGAGATTACCGGAAAAGCTGCGCTGTGTATACGCCTGAACACGTCGCTCAAGAAGATCAGGGGGGCAGCTTCGTTCCAGAATTTTAAAGGAATCAATACCCAGATCTTCATATATTTGGGTATCTTCCGGGCGTATCCACACAGACCGAATATACTGTGATGCATCACTGAAACGCCGGTGTGCACAATTAAGTATGCAGTAATCAATACACATACCACCCAGGGAATGCCCCTTTCGCGATGAGTCTGTCAAAAGGTTCATATGCGTGGGCTCATAGGCACAAAAGGGCAGACAGGATGAATTTGCTATAAGCTGAAGTTCACATGATACAGCCCGGCGTATTGATCGAAGAAGGGAAAAATTATAATTACAGGTCAATGCGCTTAGGCAGATTGCATCGGCTCCCATATTCTCCCATTGCCGGGCCTTTTGGGGGGTATCAACCATGGCAAAGGCACTGACGCGAACGGAAAACGCGGGAAACTGCTCCTTTATAAGGCGCAGAAGAAATGGGGACGCAACGGTGATACTGTCAACACCGGCAGCGGCCAAACGCCTGAGTCTCCGCCGAATCATACGGTGTCCCCGGGCGGTCTGCTCAATTCCTCCCAGATTTGCACCGTTTAAGAGATAGTTGAAGCGGATATCTGCGTTATGACAGGCAGTAACCACACGTTTTAAATCGCCGAAAGATGCCCGACGCAGCGTATACGAAGAACGGCCGCCGCCGATTTCGTCATCCCCGATTTTCCCATATACTTCGTAAATATCATCATATTTTGTAAGGCGCTGTATCAGTCCCGGCTCAAAACTGTAGGCAACACTGTATTTCATATGCCTCCCATATAGAAACTATATGGAAAATATATCAGGGGGGCTGCAACAGTGGAAGATAGATAATATCAGGCAAATGAAACGTATGTATAACAAAAAGGGGGCACTGCCCCCCGAAAAAATTAGAAACCGCCGTGAAATTCAACTCCCAGAGTTGGTTCGCTTGCATCTCTTGTGGTAAACAGTCCCAGATCAAGATTCATATGATCGGAGAGTTCAACAACAGAGGAAATGCCGTAGAGAACAGGATTTTCTTCAACACCGGTTAATTTTTCGCGATCACCGGTCTTCAAAAGCTCCGTTTCAACCTGAATATACTCAAATACTCCGGCAAGAGGGTAGCGGGCTCCCACCAGAACCGGTGCAAAGGCATCCCGCTCTGAACTGATATCACGTACACCAAGTTCGGCGAACACTTCAAAATCCGATGGAGTACTGTACATAGTGTTCAAAGCCAGGGCATGGACAACATTGGCATCATCATCATTGATCAGATCAAAAACATTGCTTTTGTATCCAACACCAAGGGAAAACATCGGAACGGGGTCAATACTCAGCCAGGTCATTAAGTTTCCGCTGTTGAGATTGGAAGAAGTGGACTCGAGCATTACCACTAAGCTGGCAATATCCATTACCCGTTCAAACTCCAGAAAATTTCCGGGAACCCCTTCATTAAAAAACTGTGTGGAGGTAATACCCGTATTGATATAATTACCGTAGAAATTACCCTCCGTACGCCAGAGAAAATCCCGACCGATACGTAGATTGAGCATGTCTCCCTCATAGCCGAACACAGCACGATTAATTCGTGTTCTCTCAAGTTCATGCTCCTGCATATTGGTGTAATCGACTTCAATAAGCGTATCTATCAGGGTACTGTCTTCAACAATTTCAATGATGGGATTTCCCTCATCATCATATCCTTTAAATACCCAGTCAACAAATACATCCCATACTTCCTCCCGCTCAATTTTCGGTCCGCGTAAATTATATCCAAATCCCTCGGGATAAAAACGCAGATCAACCTCGAGATAGGATGAACCCTTTTCAAGACGACCGCCAAGATCCAGTCGTCCAAACCAGTTGTCCAGATTGTCAGTTCTGTCATTGTCATAGAGATCTTTTTGCGCCTGAATAGTCACAGATGCCATGGGGTCAAAGGATAAACCGCTTCCACCCAATTCGGCAGCACACAAAACAAATGCCAGGGAAAAAACCGCGAAAAGAAATTTTTTCATAAAACCCTCCAAAAGAAAAACTTACTCGTTACTTACACATTATTAGTATACTTTCTGCAAAGGGCTTTTGCCATAAAAAAACAATTCCTAACGAATTTCCGATATACAATCAGGGTTTTCTGTGAGCAGAGTATCAAAATAGGCAATGGTTTTTTTCAGACCCTCCTCAAGAGAAACCGCGGGCTCCCAGGAAAGGTTTTCCCGGGCAAGGGAAATATCGGGTTTTCGCTGCTTGGGATCATCCTGTGGCAGGGGCTGATACACCAGGCGGGATGAAGAATTACTCAGGGAAATAATAACCTCCGCAAGCTCCCGTATGGTAAATTCACCGGGATTGCCGATATTTACCGGGCCGATGCATGACTCTGAATTCATAAGGGCATGCATGCCGTCTATAAGATCATCCACATAGCAAAATGATCGGGTCTGATCTCCATTTCCATAGATAGTGATATCTTCGCCCAGCAATGCCTGCACAATAAAATTTGAGACCACCCGTCCATCCCGGGGATGCATATTGGGTCCATAGGTATTAAAAATCCGCATAACACGTATATCCACACCGTTTTGGCGATGATAATCAAAGAAAAGGGTTTCCGCCACCCGCTTTCCCTCATCATAGCAGGAACGAATACCGATGGTGTTTACATTGCCCCAATAACTTTCAGGCTGGGGATGTACCGTGGGATCACCGTAGACCTCAGAAGTTGAGGCCTGAAGCACACGGGCTTTAACCCGTTTTGCCAGGCCGAGTGAGTTAATGGCTCCCATGACGGATGTTTTTATGGTTTTGACTGGGTTGAACTGATAATGTATAGGTGAAGCAGGGCAGGCCAGATTATAAATCTGGTCAACTTCAAAAAACATGGGATGAATTACATCATGTCGAATAAGTTCAAAATACTCATTCCCGAGAAGTGAATGGATATTTCTTTTATTACCCGTGAAAAAATTATCCAGGCATACTACCTCATTACCCTCATCCAAAAGCCGTGCACACAAATGGGAACCCAGAAATCCGGAGCCCCCCGTAACCAGTATAGTTTTTCCCACAATCTTTCCCCTTGTAGTATTTTTTCACAGATAATATAAATTGAGCAGGGTGTACATGACGGAAACCATACAAAATATCTATGCGCGATATTACTCATTATTTCCCGCAGCACGGGATATAGTATACATCCACAGTGTGCAGGTAAAAAATTTCTGCCGCCCCATTGCAGAAAAAACCGGCGCCGATGTAGCCCTTGTTGAATCAGGGGCCCTCCTTCACGATATAGGTGTCTGTCGCTGTAATGCAGAAAAGATAGGCTGTTACGGCGATCTCCCCTATATTCAGCACGGCCTTGCGGGCGAAGCCATTCTTACGAAGGAAAATCTCTGTAAAGAAGCACATATAGCCCGCTCCCATGTTGGAGTATCCATTTCAAAGGAAGATATTACGCAGCAAAATCTTCCCCTCCCCGCAGAATCGATGGAACCGGTTACCCTGGAGGAAAAGATTATCGCCTACGGTGACCTCTTTTTTTCAAAAAGAAAAGAAGCCTTTACCCAGGCAAAATCCGTTGAAGCAGTACTCCGGGAAGTCTCCCGTTACGGTGAAAAGGCGCTGCACATTTTCCACGAATGGCATTCCATGTTTTCATAAAAAAACCGGCGGCCCTCAGGCCACCGGTTTTAAGATTCCGCATTCTATTCTGTAACACTGTTTATTGCATATTTACAATCCTGGAAAGACCATTTACCCGGATAATATACGTACCCGGAGTAAGGTGCGCATCCGGCTGCCACAGATAAGTTCCCTGGGAAGAAGACACCATTTCACTCATCACCTTCCGCCCCTGTACAGTATGCAGGGAAAGGGTAAGCGGTTCATTTTGAAATGACGCAGGAATATGAAGCTCTATACCCTCACTTCGCGGGACTGCGGAAAAGGCAGTTTTGTCGGATATTGCATCTTTCGTAATCGGTGTTGCATCAAGAGGTACGGGATTTCTGGTCCAGGTAATGATATCTATGGGGCGTACAATCCGTACATCAGGGTGTTCCAGTGCATATTCCAAAAATTCTTCAAACACCTGCTGGCGCTCCCGGGTATCCTGCGCATTGGGGCATGCTCCATCTTTATCCCGATGAAGAAATTCAGAATGAGCACCTATCATCAGGGGGGCACGATTTCCCTCCATACGACGGTCAAAGGTATATTTCATAATGGCAAGAAGCTCTGCATTATTAAGCTCGGCCTGATGCCAGAGATTATAGTCAAACATGGTTATTTTTTCAATATCCGGATCCACCCATTCTATATTTTCTGCAATAACCTCAGCTATGGAATAGCTAATGCCGTATTTTTCGGCCTCCTGAGCGGAGGGAATCATGGCAACGTGATTGGGAAGCTGCCAAAAGCCCGAAACATCGGGAACTTCAAAATAATCTGGATTATCGGGATTTCCCAGCCAGCTTTCCTCATGACCGGGGCTTCCGTTATCCAGAGTATAGGGCCAGCGGAAATTGGTCCCGTCATGGTCCGAATGAGTGCCTTCTTCAATGGTACAATCATAGATAATACCCTCTTCCTTTAAAACCGGAAACAGAGGGCCTCCATAGGCCAAAAAGGGTGTACGGAAACCGACAATTTCCTCCCCGGGAATCCCGGAGCCCCATTCATCACTTTCAGCCTGTTTCCACAGGGGTATTGTATCGTCTGCCACAGGTTTTTGCAGCCAGCTGTTGCATGTTATTACTTCGCTTTGCCACTGATCCGCAGATGCATTCTGAAGATTCTCGCTGTGGGATTGGGTGTGATTGCCCATTTCATGGCCGTCTTCATAGAGCTCATTCCAGATATTGCGTATAAGAGCGGGGTTATCTCCGTTGTAGCCGGAGGCATAATAGGATGTATTAAAAAAGCCGACCCGCACGGGAGTACCGTCATACGTTCCGGAATTGCCGTTTCCCGAAGGATTTTCGAGGGTTCTGAAATATTTTAATGCCCACAACAGGCCTTCAGGATATTCATACTCTGTTGCATTAACCCCGACCGTGTCAGCACCGGAGCGGGAATTATCATCAAAACCGATGGTAATAAACATGGGGACCTGCTCAGGGCTCAAGCCGCCCGGAGGACTCTGGGACGGGGCTACATTATCGGTGTAGTCATAGGAGTAAATCCAGTCAGGCTGCCCCGAAAGAATACTCACAAGAAATATACCAAGCACTAAAACTTTCATGCTGAACTCCTTTAGGAAGTAGTGGTTTCATTCCTAAGATATACAAAAAACGGGTATATTTCTACTTTTTTCTCATTTGAAAATGTTTTATCAATATTTTCTAAGCATAAGGATTATACAGGAGTGCACCATGGTAAGAAATGTTCTGGCTGCAGCAGGAGGGGGAGCAAAGGGATATGCTCAGGTTCAGGTTCTCAGGGCACTGGAAAACGATATGGAGACGCCCCTGTACGACAAATACGACCTCCTTGCAGGATCTTCCGTAGGAGCCATAGATGCTGCGGTAATAGCCGTAGGGACCCGTTCAATGAAGACCTACGAAAAAAACTATCCCTTCTATCTGAAAAAAATATTTACGCGGAATTTTTTTTCTGTTTTCGGTCCCAAATATGCCAAAGACAATTTTGCTGAAATCTGGGAGGATATTGTCGGAAGGGATATACGCCTGGGAGAGGCAAAAACTAAAATTATCATCAGCAGCGTGGATCTATTGGAAAACAAAAATTACTATTTTAAATCCTGGAAAAAAGAACACCAGAATCTGACCTTTCTTGAGGTTCTACTTAAAAGCATATCCGCTCCCTTTTATTTCGGATACGATGTGGATGAAAAAAACCGTAAGATATGGTCCGACGGGGGTGCCGGTACTGCCAATTACCCCTTGGCTGAACTTAAAAACCAGATAGAAGCGTTTCAATGGTATGATACTCCGGACAAATCACAATACAAGGTGTGTATGGATATTGTGGGGGCTCTCTACCCGGAAAAAACGGATACCTTCGAAAAAATGAAGCAATACAAAAACGTCAGGGAGATTCTTCATTTTATTAATTTTAAGGAAGGGGGAATGGCCCGCGCTCAAAGCAGAAATAATCAGCTGGGAAAAATCTGCCATATTGCCCGAAAAAATAAAAATCTCATGGTACGCTACTGGGACAGGGCTATTCCTCCCAAAATGGATGCCTTGGACAAACTCAAATATCTGGATTTTTACAAAAGAACCGGCAGGGAAATGGCAGAAAAGCCACTCTTTTCATTGAATATTTAAAGCCATATATTATTTTTATTAAAATTATTAAAAGGAGAACCGGTGAGTTTTTACAACGCAAACGAAATAATAAAAATAGCAATCCAGATAGAGAAAAACGGAGAAGATTTTTATAGAACTGCCGCAGAATCACGCCCGGGAGAACACATACACGATATGCTTATTAACCTCGCAAACTGGGAAGTAAATCACGCCGACCTCTTTTCAAAGCTTCAGGAAAAGCTTCCCGATGATCTGCGCGATCATGCGGATATTTTCGATACGGAAGACCTCACGTATAAATACCTTAAAGCCGCGGCGGATTCACATATTTTTGTGAAAAACACTAATATGGAGCTCCTGGTTGAAACCTGTGAAACCCCCCGGGATATTCTCGAACTGGCACTCACCTTTGAAAAGGATTCTGTTGTATTATACCGCTCCATGGTGGAAAACATGAAGCACAATGACTATCGCGGTCAGGCGTATATCGAAGAAATTGCCATGGAGGAACTTAAACACGTTTCAATTATCCAGGACAGTATTTACTCCTACGAAGAGGCATAGTTTTTCCTTCCCCGGAAGTATTTCCCTGGGGGGCCGACTATTCTATGGGAAAATTTGTTTTGTATGCCCGCCAGGTAGTCTCTATTAATGAATCCACAGTAGAATAGCGCGACTCCCAGTTAAGAAGTTTTTTTGCCCGGGCAGATGACGCAAGAACCACGGAAGGATCACCCGCACGGGGCGGCGCTGTATCGGCAGTAATGGGTTTCCCCGTTATCTTTCGGGCTGAGGCAAGCATTTCCTGAACGGTAATACCTGTTTCAGAACCAAGATTTACCGTGATATTACGGTTATTTTCCTGAAGATACTGTGCCGCAAGAAGATGCGCAGAGGCAAGATCATTCACATGAATATAGTCCCGAACGCATGTACCGTCCCTGGTATCGTAGTTGGTACCAAAAACAGCCATTTTTTCCCGAAGCCCCGCCGCTGTCTCCATTACCACAGGGAGTAGATTTTGCGGATTTTTCTCCAGGCCGCTGATGCGTCCCTGTACGTCATACCCTGCGGCATTAAAATAGCGCAGAGCCGCATAATTTATTCCGCGGATTCTGCTGTACCATGATAAAAGCCGTTCTGTTTCAAGCTTGGTAAACCCGTAAAAATTAACAGGGGTACAGGGGTGATCCTCATCCACGGGGAGATATTCCGGTTCTCCGTAAACTGCCGCAGTGGAGGAAAATACAATATTGCGAATGGAATTTTTTGCCGCACTGTTTAAAATATTTACAGCACCGATAATATTATTCTCAGCATACCTCTCAACCTTTTCCATAGATTCACCCGCAGCCTTGAGTGCAGCAAGATGAATCAGACAGTCAAACCCTGAAGACATGGTTTTATCCAAAAGGGGCATATCAAGAATATCTCCGGCAATAAAAGTGCTCTCAGGAAAAAGATTGTTTGCCTGCCCCGTTGAAAGATTGTCATACACCGTAACCTCATGGCCGGCATCCAAAAATTCCCGGACCACGTGTGAACCGATATATCCCGCTCCGCCGATAACTAATATATTCACTTTTTCTCCCCGTATAGATTTTCAATAATTCCAATTGAATCCGCCTCTACCCAGCCTGTTTCATCACCGGAAAAAGTAATGGCATAGCTGGAGTCCCGTTGTTCTAATATACGAAAAACCATTCCCTCATGGAGAATAAATGCCGTGCTTTTTTCACGGGGCCCGTTTGTTGCTTCCAGACGCGGAACCATAACAACTCCGCGCTGATTATGTTCCAGATTATTTTCTATATACCAGATAGAAAACGAAAGAAAAAGAATACACACCAAAAGAACTCCGGACAGGTATACAAAAAGAGTGTGTTTTGTACCTCTTTTAAACAACGCACATGAGAAAAACATCAAAAAAAACGGCGAAATAATAAGCATTATTCTGTATTGATATACCGCCGGTAGTCTTCCGTGAAGGGCAACAAAAAAACGTTCATAGACTGTTTTTTCCACCGGGGGCTGTGTATCCTGAAGGGTGGAACGGACATAGGTAAGACTGTTGCGTATACGGGTATCACCAGGATCCAGGAGAAGGGCGCGTTCATACCAAAGCACACTTTCTCCCGGCCTTCCCAGACGATAGTAGGCATGACCCATATTGTAGAAAATATTTACCCGGGGACCGAGTTTTTCATAGGCCTTGGAATACTGGGTTACAGCGCGGTCATATTCACCCTGTTCATAATACGAATTACCGCTTTCAAAAAATGAATCAGCACAGGCAAAATCAAATATCACAAATACTGAAGCAACAACACACAGAGGCAAAATCTTCATTTTTTTCGCATTCCTTCAATATGAGAGAGACAGGATATAATGGACTCAATATTTTCCGTTTGATTTGTTTCAGATCCTCCCGCATAGCGGATCTTTTCTATGGCATCAAGCGAATCAGAAAGATACTTAACCACGGAATCCGGAACTTCTTTTTCTTTCAAAAAAGACTGCAACTGACTTCGGTTCATGGACGAAACGGATGCAGAAAACCGGTGTCCGAGGTATTTTTCCGTTATAAATACCGGAGATTCACGGGACTCCCGTTTTTTGCATTTATTCAGTTCTTTAACAGTTTTTTTGTACGTCCAGGGCGTGTGCATAAGAATAAACCGGGAGAAAGATGATACAAGAAAAATCTTTATAAGTATCAGAAAAAAAACGATGATCCATACTGCTGCAAAAAGTCGAATTCCCACATATTTCATTTGAGGAGAGAGAAGGGTGTTTTTACCCGGGGAAAATCGGATAACACCGATATCATCCTGCTGTTGAAAATTTTTATTGTCAGTTATTACCCGTTGATTTTCCTGTTGTTTTCCGGGAAGAACAGTCACCTCAAAGGGAGATGTTTTTTCTGTCACATAGGAGTGGTTCTCAGTATCAAACCAGACAAATTCAAAAGAAGGAATGGTAAGGGTTCCTTTATGACGGGGAATAACGGCATACTCCAGATGCATATTCGTAAATATTTTTCCATTCACCGTATCTTTTCTAATAGTACGCTCCGGTGAAAAAACCCGAGCTCCGGGTATGGAATCAATAGTAAAATCACGCAATGCAGAAGGAATAACCTCTCCTTTAAGACCTATGGTTAAATCAAAACCGGACCCTGCAGCTACTCCGTTTTCTTTCAGACTGTCATCAACGAAAGCAGAAATGGATACCTTTCTCATTGCTCCGGTATATTTTTCCGGAGGAGGGGGAATATCACGTACTTCATATGTGAGCTGCGGAGAAGATATCTGCTTTTTTACATTCCGGGATTCATGAAAGCCGGAAAAAAAACTACGCCGGGAGCGTGAATTTGTCTCCTGCCGTTCATAATATATAAAAGGAAGAGAGGGGATACGCATCGTACCCGCTTCAAAGGGGGTTATGCGAAAGGGTATCTCAATTACCATATGTGGAATTCCGTTAATCAGACGTTCTTCCCCTTCTATATGAGAATTCAATATCGGCTGTATATTACACGAAGGCGGAATGGTATCCATAATACCGACGACAAATTTTCTTAATCCTTCATTACTCACCATAACCGCTTCCTTCCGCGGCCATGATATACGAAGACGGACCAAGTCATCTTCCCCGGTATAGAGAGATTTTTTTTGGCGAATAAAGTCTATCGAAATAGGTTTCTGCTCTTTCAATGCTTCATCAGATACCGTAAAGGTAATGGAATTTGATGTATATTTTCTTCCCTGGTGAGTAAAGGAGAGCGGGGGCAGTGATATTTCCCCCGTGGAATCAAAAGATATTTCATAAACAATATCGTATTTTATTCCGCTGACACTTGTTTTTTCGCCATTAATAACATTTTGGCGGCTGAAAAAATAATTACGTATATTTTCCACGGATGAAGTAAAATTTTTTCCTTCTTCAAAACGGGGAATTGCACTGAGTTCGTCATCTTCTGCGATAAATTCTGCTTTTACAAAGACCCGTTCATCAGGAGATACTCTATTTTTTTCCGTCGTCAGGGTAATGGATGTTTCCTGTGACCACGCTGCGGCACACATACACACCAGTAGTATAACCCCCCTTTTCATTTACCAGTCCTTTCCATCAAAGGATTCGTGAGCATCAAGGGTATCACCCGGCTTATTAACATGGAGTAAATCATCACTGTATTGATCTATAATACGGCGTGCCTCTTCGCGTTCAAGCTCCTCTTCATGCTGACCATCTTCATGCTGACCATCTTCATCCTGACTATCTTCACCCTGATCATCTTCACCCTGATCATCTTCATCCTGATCATCTTCATC
>JBNJEI010000045.1:0-19578 GCA_051745755.1 Fibrobacterota bacterium | reverse complement strand
CGATAATAATTGATTTTTACAGGGAGTAATACGTTATAATTACCCGTCCTCATTAAAGAACTTATCATAGAGCACCCGTACCGCTTCATCCTGATCGGCAGAATCGATACCGAAGATGATACTTATCTCAGAGCTGCCCTGGTTACAGATGTTTATGTTAATGCCTGCATCGGCAAAAGCCTGCGCAGCCGCTGCCAGAACACCTATCTTATGCAGAAGACCTTCGCCCACAACGGCGATAAGGGACAGTCCGAATTCGGTTCTGATGCTGTCCGGGGAAAGCTCATCTTCTATTTTGCGGACAATGGAGTTGACCGTACCCGGTTTCAGCTGGTTCTGTTCAAGCACCACGGAAAGATCATCCACACCGGAGGGTGAGTGTTCATAGGAGAGGCCCAATTCCTCAAAAATCTGCAGGGTTCGTCGTCCAAACCCTTTTTCGCGGTTCATTAGGTATTTCTGAATATTAAACAGGCAGAATCCCGGTGCCGCTGCAATACCCACAACATCCCGTTCATCGGGCAGTCGATCGGATACGATAAGGGTTCCTGTATTTTCCAGGTTATTTGTATTGCGCAGACGTATGGGTATTTTCTGACCGGTAACGGGTTTTACCGCTTCTTCATGAAGCACTTTAAATCCCATATAGGAGAGTTCCCGCATTTCCTTATAGGTAAGGGCTGCGATCTGTTCAGGGTCTGCAACAACCTTGGGGTTTGCACTTAATATCCCGTTTACGTCGGTCCAGTTTTCATACTCTATGGCACCGATTGCGTCGGAAATAATTGCACCGGTTAAATCAGATCCTCCCCGGGAAAATGTAGCGATGGATGAGTCCTGAGTAACACCATAGAAACCGGGGAGCACAACTATTTTGTCCGCATGGGCAAAATCCTGAATTTTGCGGAGATTTTTTATTCCCTCATCCGTGGGTTGAGCATCACCGTAAATAGAGGTAACCCGCAGATCTATTGACTGCGGCGAAACAAACTCTGCGGGCATGTCGCTGTGATTGAGGTATATACTGAAAAGGTGCGCGTTATATTCTTCCCCGGCGGCTACAATGGCATCACGAAATTTGGCGTGGTTTTCTGTGGGCATATCAAGACGTGCATCCAGATCGTCAACGACGCTGCTGATTTCTTTCTCAGACAATCCCAGCTTTGTATAATTATCCGAGAAGCGTTTTTTAACGGACTTTAACTCTTTGTCGACATTTTTCCCCTTCAACTTTTTTTCGGCAATGTTAATAAGGTAGTCTGTTACCTTTGTAACAATTCCCGAGGCTGTTCCCGGGGCTGAAAGTATAACAATTTTTCGTCGTGTATCAAGGCTGAGGATATATTTTATCTGCTGTAGTGCCGCAGCGGTTGCCACGGAGGTGCCGCCAAATTTGCATACTAGATAGGACATTCATTATCTCCACATAAGAAAGAATAGTACGCTGGGAATATATACTATTATCATAAAAATATAAAGATGGGATTTGTACAAAATTCTTAGAGATTCTGATATCGTTCCCTGGAACTGTACAGATTACTGATACGCACGTTTATTTTATCACTGTCAACGGTTATCTCGCCCTTTGCCATGAGCTTGTCATTGACCAAAACGTCTACTGATTCGCCGGAGAGACGGTTGAGCAATACCAGTTTCCCCTTTTTAAGCTTCAAAAGTTTTCTGATGCTCATTTTTGTTTGTCCAAGTTCAACGGAAAGCTTAACGGGAACATCAAGGAGCATATTTATTGAATTTGCCATGTCTTTCCTCCTAACACTTTCTATCGGTATAGTTTATGGTTTTATTAAGACAAAAGGGAAAAAAGACGAATAAAACTGTACACAATATGTACCGAAAGGGGATCGCTGTACAAGAGTGCACTTTGCATAAGAAATGAAATAAAGAGGATAAAAGGGATGAAAAGAGGAAGAATCATTCGGAAAAGCAATTTTGCTATGGATATATCCAATATCCTCGTCAGTCCCTTTGTCGTATATATCAATGAACCGATAAGAGCTACGGGGCTTCCTATGACGGGCACGAATGCAATCACCACGGGAGTGATGCCGTAGGAAAGGCAGGAGAAAATGTCGGCGTAGGTTGCAAAGCTTTTGCGGGGACGAATGACGAGCTGTATTACGGCGGAAAGCAGAAACAATAGCGCCGTTAATGCCGCCATTTTTACGGGGATGTAGATACAGTGTATCAGTATCATTTCAGTGTGGGAGAATGTTTCAAACCCCATGAGGCGTGATATGGTGTCCGTATCAAGGCGTGGGTTATGCAGGCCGATTCTGTTGTGAAAGCTCTCGGTAAATGATGAATGGATAATGGATTCACCCGCCAGGGCGGTAATGCTCATCTGAACCCCAATCAGTATCAGAAAATATAACAGGGGCTCAAGAAGGGAGGGGGCTGAGAAATTCGTGAAAAAAGTACCGGGTCTTCGTAGTATGGTGAGTGCCGTTTTTAGGGGCCATGCATAGTCTGAAGACTGAGCTGTTTCCTGGTGAGAATATCCGGCCTCTGCTGAATGGATGTTTCCCCTGTTGGGGGTAAATGGATGGTCTCCTTCAGGTTTTCTTTCAGATTCTGTGTAATTCATATTTATATAAGTTTACCTTTTCGTATTTGTATAAAATATTTTTATAAATGTAATGGTAGAATATATATAAAGACCGCCTTCAGCTGTTTTTGCTGAAAAATTAAATGAACTGGAGACCATGATGTACAAACCGGTATTTCTTATTTTCACTGTTCTGTCTTTTTTTTCCATGGCAGTCGGGGAAGGATTCATCAGCTATCGGCTTGGGCAGCAATACAAAGAAGCGGGAAACAATGAAATGGCTTTGTCAGAATTTCATCGGGTGATTGCCACCTATCCTGAACATTATAATGCTCATTACAGTATTGGGGAGATACAAAAAGAACAGGGACTGTATGAACATGCGGAGCACAGTTTTAAATCTGCTCTCCGGTATAATCCCGGCTGGGTCGATGCCTATAAGCAGCTTGCCCGTGTGTATGAGCTGCAGGGCGACACTGAAGCAGCGGTGGAAATATTGCAGGAAGCCGAAGGGGAGGCCCGGGAAGATGAGCGGGAAGAGATTCAGGAAACCATCGACAGCCTGGTACGCCGTACCGGGGAGGAAGATCCCCCAAAGGAGGATGCACAGCAGGAAGAAGTGTCTGATGAGCCGGTGCGTGCCGCTGAAGACGCTTCTGATGGTACGGAGGTTGATACCCGTGAAGTACCGCCCGGGGCCCGGGATGAATTGCAGAAAGCAATCGATCTGTATCGCACGGGCGTCCGGGAAGGAGATAATGCATTCCTGCACGAGGCTATAGAGCATGTCAGGTCCGCCATAGCCCTGCATCCCGGTTACCCCGGTGCATACTATTACGGAGGAGTAATCCGCCGGCGTTTGGGACAGGATGATATGGCACGGGTGAATTTTGAAAAGGCCTTGTCTGACCCGGAGAAGGGGTATAATGCTCATTTTTATCTTGGAAGAATCTACGGTGAAAAACAGGAGTATGAAACGGCCATTGAGCATCTGCAGGACTATGTGGAATTAACTGATTATCAGCCGGGGATTCGTGAAGCTCAGAGTCTTATGGAAAACTATGAGCAGGAGATTGCGGAAGAGGAGGAAGAAAAACTCCGCGCCGAGACAGATATGTACAGAAAGCCTATTGAAGATGAGATGCGTGCCCTGCCCAAACAACAGCGATTTACTCCCTACGAGATTCGTATAGATACTCTTCTCACGATGGTAATGGTGGATTCCACAACCGATGAAGGACAGGATATGCTGCAGGGGTATCGAAATTATGAGGATAATAAGATCGACCGCAGTATTGAGGCATTTTACGATGTCCTGGAAACTTACGGCACGGGACAGGCGGCAGAATTCTCCACGTATAATATTGGTGTGGGCAGGATGCTGTTACGTGACTGGGACGGCGCGGTGGAGGCATTTCAACAATACCGTAACCGGTTTCCCCGTGGTAGCCTTTCAGAAAAGGCTGAATTTTTCTCCGCTCTTGCATCCTACGAAATGGGAGACTATGAGCGCGGAGAAAATATGTTTCGTCGCTATCTGAGCACCTATCCCGAAGGGGAATTTACCGCAAAAGCCTACGAAAAAATGGGTGATATTCATCGAAGGATGGATCGACAGAATCAGGCCCTGGCTGCCTATGAGAAAGCTGTCACTGTAGCTGACACCCCGGCAGACAGAATGTATGCGTTATATAAGAAGGGTACCCTCTACGAAGAACTTAATAATCGGGATGATGCAGTAGCGGTGTTCCGAGATGTTATAGATACGGGGGAGGAAGCGGAGATATATGATCGGGTTCCCCAGGCGTATTATAAAACGGCAGATCTGCTCTATCAAAACGAACGCTATGATGCTGCTGAAGAGTATTATACGAAGGCAATACGTCTTTTCCCGGACTACCCTGATACTCCCTGGGGGCTATTCCAACGGGGCAATATCAAACGACGGCAGAAAGAATTTGATGAAGCCGTGGAGATATATGAGCAGATTATGGTTGATTACCCCGATGATTATTGGGCTGAGCAGGCACAATGGCGCAAGAAAAATACTATCTGGGAATATCAGTATGGCCAGTAAAATAGACGAGTGCGGGGACTCCCTGTACCGTTCCTTTCAGAAGCAGCTGCAATGCTACACCGAACTTTACGAAATTACGCGAAGTCTGTGTGGTAAGATTGCCCAGAGCAAGGGGGATCTTTCGCCGCTCATGGAAAGCATGAAACGAAAAAACGCCCTTATGGAAGAGGTGCGCGGGCTGAAAATGAAGAGTCAGGATGATATTGACTATTGGCAGATTCATAAGGCTGAAGCTGCTGAAGAAACGGCATCTTCCCTGGACAGCCTTCTGGAGCAGACCTCACATGTTATTCAACAATTTCTCCATTCAGAAAAGCAATTGCAGAAACAATTGGAATTTTACGGAAAAAATGATTAGACGGAGCTCTTTTGCAGGATAAAAAAGATGTCTTGACCGGCATGATTCGTGATTTTGAACAAAAATCACGTGTACTTACGCAGGCCTATAAGTCAATGGAGAAAAAGTTTGCCGAGCTGAATATCGAGCTGGAAGATAAAAACAAAATGCTTGAAGCAGCCCTCACAGAAAAAAAAGAAACCTATTCTCTTCTTGATTCAACCCTGGAGACTATGCATAACGGTGTTATTGCCATTGATATAAACGGGGAAATAACCATGTTTAATTCCGCCGCAGAATCAATAACAGGATACACTAAATCCTCTGTTATGGGAAAAACATTAACAGAGGCATTTCCCAAAAACACGTTTTCCCAAAATTCTGTACTTGATACGCTCAACTCCGGTGAAAATCATGAACTGGATGAAAAATTTATCTGGCGGGTGGATAATACGCCCGTGCCGGTAAAATATCAGAGTTCGCTTCTGTTTAATCCCGACGGAATTCTTATCGGTGCTGTGGAAATATTCAGTGATGTATCACGCATAAAGAAGCTTGAAGAAGAAAATGCTCAGAACAAAACCCTTGCCGCCCTGGGAGAAATGGCCGCGACTCTGGCTCATGAGGTAAAAAATCCCTTGGGAGCAATGGGTACTTGGGCGCGTCTTCTTGACAGGAATATCAGCGACGACGATGATAAAAGCCGCTCTATTCTGGGCAATATCACCGATGCTTTAACACGATTGAATAAGATTGTTTCAAGCATGCTGATATTCGGACGTCAAAGCGAAACCGCACAGTTGCGGCGACTTGATATAAAGCCCCTTTTGGATGAGCTGCTGGACAGTATGGAGGTTGAGATCCTCTTTACTGAAAACAAGGATATTACCCTCACCCGGCACTGGGATTCAACACCGGCGTTTGTTTTGGTTGATCCTGAAAAAATCCGCCAGATACTGATGAACCTTATTCTCAATTCCCTTCACGCCATCGATTCGCCGGGGCGTATTATGGTGAGTGCTGCGGTGGTTAATAAAACCAATACCCCCTATATCCGTCTTTCTGTAAAGGATACCGGATGCGGTATTGATGAAAAGGAACTTGAAACAATTTTCCGCCCCTTTCATACTACCAAGGAAAACGGAACCGGTCTGGGTCTTGCTATTGTAAACAAATTGGTGGCCTTTCACCGGGGTACCATGAATGCCTCTTCCACTCCGGGGGAAGGGACGACCATGGATATATATCTTCCCGTTGATCCGGATTTGTAGTTCATGGTTATATCCGTAGCCTTTCCTCTTGCTCTGGATGGTCTGTATGATTACAGTGTTCCCACCCAGTTTAGGAAAAAGATGGCACCGGGAATGCCCGTAAAGGTTTCCCTTCGCAATCGTACGGTATGGGGAATAGCTGTGGAACTGAAGCAATCTTCTCCCTATCCGCGCTTAAAGGAGGTTCTTGATATTCGCGACTCAGCCTGGAATCCCTCCTCGGCAACTCTTATCGATCTCTACCTCTGGATGGCTCGGTATTATCATACCAGTCTGGGGCAGGTTTTCAAGCCTCTCATCAAAAAGGGCGGTATGCAGGAGCGAGCCAAGACGGTATCGGTATATACCCCTACCGGATACAGGCCTGACTCCCTCACCCGGGCACAGGCTGATGCATATGAGCGAATTAAAGATATGGGAAAAGCTCTGAAGAAAGAGGAAATCCAAAATTACTGCGGACTTTCAGCCTATATGGTGGCCCGTTTTCTTTCCCTGGGAATTCTGAGGGAACAGAAAAATCAGATTTTACGTGAGGCCAGTGAAAATTCTGCAGCCTACGACACCTCTTTGCATACGCTCACCGCTGAACAGGATCAGGCGGTGAGAAAAATCTGGGATACACCCCCGGGAACCGCTGTTCTGCTTCACGGCATAACAGGCAGCGGTAAGACCTTGGTGTATCAGGAACTGGTAAAAAAAACCGTGGCATGCGGTCAGGGGGTAATTATTCTTGTTCCGGAAATATCCCTTACACCGCAGACGGTGCAGCGGTTTACTCAGTTTCTCGGAGAGCCCGTGGCTGTTATGCACAGCCGTATGTCTCCCGGGGAGAGACGTGATAATATTGAACAGATTATATCGGGAAAGCGCTCTGTTATTATCGGTGCCCGAAGCGCGGTGTTGATGCCCCTGAAAAATCCCGGTCTGATAGTGGTTGATGAAGAGCATGACGGTTCATATAAGCAAAATTCCCCGCATCCGAAATATAATGCCCGGGATGTAGCGGTTATGCGTGGGCGTCTGCAGAAGGCCCGCGTGGTACTCGGCAGTGCCACACCTTCCATGGAAAGCTATTATAATGCGCAACGGGGGAAATATCATCTGGTATCGCTTACAGAACGGTTCGGTGCAGCCCGACTGCCTGCAGTACATATTGTTGACATGAAACAACAACAAAATGATCACAATGATTTTGCACCCATCTCAGCTGTTCTTCAGCATCGTATGGAATACTGGCTTGAAAATAACCGGCAGATAATTCTTCTCCTCAACCGACGGGGGTTTTCCACGGCGCGCATCTGTTCATCCTGCGGAGGTGTTCATATCTGTCCCCACTGTTCTGTCAATATGGTGTATCATCGTACGGGGGATTATCTCCTGTGTCATCACTGCGGGTATCGGGATAGTCCCGATTCTCCCTGCCGGGACTGCGGCGGAGCGGAGAAAACCTTTACCGGTACGGGAATACAGAAGGTGGAGGAGTATATTCGACTGCATTTTCCCCAAGCTTCACTTATTCGTATGGACCAGGACTCCACGGCAGGCAAACGGGGGCATATGGATATTATTTCCGCCTTTGAAAGGAAAGAGGGTGACATACTTCTGGGGACCCAAATGGTGGCAAAGGGGCTGAATTTCCCCGGTGTGGCTTTGGTGGGAGTTCTTCAGGCGGATATCGGCCTGTCCATACCCGATTTCAGATCCTCTGAACGCCTGTTTCAGCTTTTGACACAGGTGGCAGGCCGGGCGGGGCGCAGCGACGCAGCCGGGGAGGTGTATATTCAGACCTATTCTCCGGGGGAGCAGGCCCTTACCTATGCCGCCCGTCAGGATTATACCGGTTTCTTTGCTGCAGAAATCGATGAACGCCGGGATCTTTCCTACCCCCCTTTTTCACGTCTTGCACGGATAATTATCCGAAGTGATACGGAAACTCAGGGGCTGCAGTTTTGCCGGGAAATTGCAGCATATCTCAAAACCATACCCGCTCCGGCGGTAAGAATATTGGGGCCCGTACCGGCGGGGCTGTCAAAGATAAAGAATGAATATCGCTTTACCTTTCTTCTTAAATCCTCTCATATTGGCCAACTTCATGATATGCTTGTATCGGTACAAAAAAAACAGCCCCGCCTGAAGGGGTGTGTGGTATCCTTTGATATTGATCCGAATTTTATGGGGTGAGCATGAGATCTTACAGGGTGAAAAATCTGTTTTTCCTTTTAAAAATATGTGTAACAATTCTTATCCTGGTTGTGGTGAACCGCTCCTTTCTTGGTAATAGCCGTCAGGTACAGATCTTCTTCTCCGACGCTCCTTTTTCACCGCTTGTATTACTCTGGAGTGTGATATTTTCAATCCTTATGCAGGTGTGCATGATTTATCGATGGAAGTTGATGCTGAGATATTTTGGATTTCCCCTTTCCTTTGGTGAGTCCTGTAAAAGTTTCTATGTGGGAGCCTTATTTGCCTTTCTCACTCCGGGACGGGTCGGCGAGGTTTTTCGTGGAACCACTGTTGCCAGGGTGGGTAATCTCCAAAGCGGCAGCGCCGTGATTCTCGAACGTTTTTTCTCCGTGGCTGTGGTTTTTATAACGGCTCTTATTCTGTTTCATTTTTTCCCCCTTGCGTTTTATGATTCCCTGAGAAAAGGAGAAAAAACACTTTTTTCCTTTTTTTCTGCTTTGATGCACGGTGGTGCCGTTGTTTTTCTTCTGTGCCTTATTTTTATTCCCCTCGTGTTTGACCGCTTTGTCCGTCGTTTTGCCGGAAAAACCGCGATATACATTAAAATAATTGCCCTGTCATTTCTTGTGCACGGAATTCTTCTGATACAGACAGCATATTTACTGAGCCGCATGGGGGCGACACGTTTTTTGGAAGGGTTCCTGGTCTCTTCACAGGCCTATACGGCAATTCATTTTCTTCCCGTTACCGTTGCTAATATGGGAGTACGTGAATATTTTCTTGGTTTTTTCGGACGGTATTTCTCACAATACGGCGGAAGTATGTTTGAGATTCAGATTCTCGCGGTTTCCCTGACAATCATGGCGTGTAATATTATTCTCCCCGCTATTCCGGGAATGATACTATTTTATTTTCATAAATTTAATGCCAAAGAAATGGGCTGAAGCGCGTGTAATTGAGTATATTATTACTATAAATTTCATATTACGGGTTTTTTGAATTGAGGTCTTATATGGAAAATGCCTTTGCCAACAACAGTATTGCTTTTACCTTCGGGGTGGTAACCGGTGCATTTATTGTGCTGCTTATTTCTATTATTGTCTTTATTATTACCAATAAAATCCGTTACAATATCCAGCGAAACAAAGAAATTGTCGGCAAAACCGTTTCCGGTCTTATGCGGAAGATTAATCAGATTTTTATTGCCTATCGTCTGGGAGATATTTCCTTCAGGCAAATGGAGCTGGAAAGTCGTGATATCATTTCCCAGATAGATGAAGAGGTTTCAGATAATACTGAACTTCTGAATAATTCCTATATTTCTGTAATTCAGCAGTATATTGATGAAAAAAATGAAACCCTTATTGCCATTAAGGAAGACATGCATCATTACAGTGCCCATACCGCCGATACAGCAGAAGAATCCCCGGCAACACAGGATGCGGTTGATCCGGAAAAAAATCAACAGGTGTCCTCCCTTGCGGCGGATTTTTCATCCACCCGGGAAGAAGATCCTGTGCCGGAGAATGAAAATAAAATTCTGGAATCCTTTGAATCAGAGCGGGACACCACGCAAACAGAAGCCTTTTCGGAGAAGGAGAGTCACAAAGAATCAGATCCTGAAACCGAAAGTGATACTGATTTATTTGAAGATATGCGCAAAAGCCTGCAGGATGAAGAGAGCGGCCCCAATGACTCTATCGAAGATTTTTCCGCAGATACTTTTGACCCGGCTGAACAGACAGAATCTGAAGAGCCTTCTTTGAATAGTAAACATCCCCATATTGAAGAGGACGATTTCAGTTTTGCCATTGATAAAGCATTTGAACTTGATCGGGGGAATGACGCACAGAGCAAAGATGCCGAAACGTCTTCGGAAACGGATGTGGGAGATGACTTCAGTTTTGGTGAAAATACCATGGAGTTTGATCGTGACAGTCTAATGGCCAGCGGTGATACTCTGCAGGATGAACGGCCGGAGGAAATGGGCTCGACACACAGTTTGGATGACTCCAAAAGTCCCTTTGAAGTTGACTTGGATTCAGAAGATTCTGCCTTTGATGATATTTCACTGGGAAGCAGCGGTGATCTGGGTAATATTGATGTGGAAGCCACACAGGAATTCAATCTCAATGATATTATGTCCCAGGCCGGTTCAGATGACGATGATGACGATGATTCCGATATGGTCAGCGGCGACGATGTTGCAAATAAACTTGATGACCTTTTTAAATAATATGATTATTTTCCAATACGAAAAAAGGGGTTATATATGTATCCCCTTTTTTTATTGTGCAGAAGCAGCAGGATACAATGAAAAGAAATGATATTGCAACTGTTCTCAGTATTGAAACGCTACCGTCCCAGATAAAAGCTGCCGGTTGGATCCGAACCATGCGCAGCAGCAGGAATCGGTGCTTTATCGAGCTCAATGACGGCTCATGTCTCCATAATCTCCAGATTATCGCAGAACGGGATGCCATGACAGACTATGACGATATTGCGGCTCTCAAAACCGGCAGTGCTGTGGTCTGCGAAGGCGTGCTGAGAGAGTCACCTGCCCGGGGACAGCGTGTTGAGCTTGCTGCGCAGTCAGTGCTTTGCTGCGGCGGTGCAGACAATTCATATCCTCTGCAGAAAAAACGCCATTCCCTTGAATTTTTGCGGCAGATACCTCATCTTCGGCCCCGGACCAATACCATCGGTGCCGTTATGCGTGTTCGCTCTGTGCTTGCGCAGCGGATTCACCGGTTCTTTGAGGATCGGGGCTTTGTCTATGTCAATACTCCGGTGATCACCGCAAGCGACTGCGAAGGAGCGGGAGAGCTGTTTCAGGTAACCACACGCAGTGAAGCTGATTTTGAAAAAAACAAAGATGATTATCAGAATGATTTTTTTAAGCAGAAGGCGTATCTGACGGTCAGCGGTCAGCTGGAAGGGGAAATCTATGCCACGGCCCTAAGTAAGGTTTATACCTTTGGCCCCACCTTCAGGGCCGAAAACTCTCATACCTCACGTCATCTTTCTGAGTTTTGGATGGTGGAGCCGGAGGTTGCCTTTTGCACTCTTTCCGAAATTATGGACCTGGCCGAAGAATTCCTTTCCGCCCTTATAGCCGCAGCTTTGGAGAAGTGTTTGCAGGACCTCAGTTTTTTTAACCAGCGTATTGATACCGGCCTGCTCGATCGCCTTAGGACTATTCTGCGTAACGGTTTTTCCCGCCTTTCCTACGATGAGGCAGTGACGTTACTCAGTAAAAACAATGACAACTTTGATACACCGGTTGCCTGGGGGGATGATCTTCAGACAGAACATGAACGGTTTCTTACGGAAAAACTGTCCTCCTGCGTAATCGTGTACAATTATCCGGCGGCAATAAAACCATTTTATATGAAACAAAATGAAGACGGGGTGACCGTGGGGGCCATGGATATGCTTGTCCCCGGTATTGGAGAGCTTATGGGCGGTTCTGAACGCGAATATCGGTATACTCATCTCAGAAATGCCATGGAATCAGCCGGGATTTCACTTTCCGAATATGAATGGTATCTGGATCTGCGCAGGTATGGCAGTGTGCCTCATTCCGGATTCGGTCTTGGTTTTGAGCGATTGGTTCAGTTTATAACAGGTATGAAAAATATTCGGGATGTTATTCCTTTTCCACGATATCCCGGGAGCATTTAACCAGAAAGAGGCGTCTATGAAACTATTGTGCATTTTTCTTTTTTTGTGTATGGTGGCCTGTCCTAAAAACGGCGTAAGCCCTTCTTCTCAGGACGATACGCCCGAATCAGAGGAATACGAGTGGTCCCCTGAAGACTGGAGTGAAGACGAGGATAATGAGGATGCAGACTGATAATGACAGTGCTGCCGTATACCGTATTCTTGATGCAAATATGAATCGTCTCCGTGAGGGACTTCGTGTTGTTGAAGAGTATTATCGGTTTTATCGGGAGGACCGGGAGACAACCGTGACACTTAAAGCCCTGCGCCATGCTTTACAGGATATGGAACGGGTTCTGGGCAGAAAGAACCTTCTGAGTCACCGAAACAGCAGGAAGGATGTGCTTTCTTCCGGCAGCAGCGAAAAGGAACAGGAACGAAGCGATATGGACAGTCTTTTTCGAGCAAATATCCGTCGCGCTCAGGAGGCTGCCCGGAGCATTGAGGAGTATTCCAAACTTCTCGAATTTCCCGGGGTATCTCACACGGCAAAGGAGATTCGGTTTGCCCTTTACGAAACAGAAAAAAAGTAAGTCAATGACCAAAACGGCACCAAAACAAACACCTTCAGAAAATGATTCTGTCGGAAAGCAGATCTGGGGATTATTATATATATCCCTTTCCCTGATGCTTATACTATCCCTTGGGTCTCATTTTGCCGGGAGTTTTTTTTCCGATACCCGCGATAATCTACTCGGTCCCTATCTGGGAACCTATCTGAGCCTGGGGGTTTTGACTCTTTTTGGCAGTATCGGAGGAATAGTATTCGCCTGTATTATCGGCTATGCAGGATGGATGGTGTTTTATTTCAGACATCTCAAAATTCAGCCCTTTCTGCTATCCCTGCTCTTTCTTATTGAGATATCTGTCTTAGCTGCTGTCCCTGCTCTTTCGCAGGCTTCTGCGGAAGAAGGAATACTTTCCCCCGGAGGGAATAATCTGTTCGGCTATGCCCTTACCCACCACGTGTTCTATCCACTGTTGGGTCCCCGTCCCTTCGGGGCATATTTTATTATCCTTGTTGCAATGATAATGACCCTTACGGCGTTTTTTAACCTTGATCTCACCATTCTTTTCAGAAAGCTTGTTCCCGCAGGCCTGAAATCAAAGTTGGCTTTGCTCTTTCAAAAGGGTGTATCATTACAAAAGCTACACACATTTTTCAGGTCCATACTTTCCGGGAAAAAGCCAACAAGAAAAAATGACCGTGCTACTCAGACAGCCATTGATATTGTTCAGTATACAGAACCGGAACCGCTTTCCAAGGGCGCTTTTTCTGATGAGGCGCCGGCGGACTACGGGGATGATTCATCCTCCGCAGAATACAGCGGAGATGATGCTTCTGCTGGGAACACCGGGGGAAATGATCATATGATGGAGGATGAATCGGGTGATTTTCCCCTGTCTGCAGGTATTAAAACATCAGGAACGGGGGACTATACCATTCCTCCTGCCGGGGTTATCCCCGATCCTCCCAAAACATCCTCCACGGTTGATCACAGTCTGCTTGATCAGAAAAGCCGTGTTTTAATGCAGACCCTTGAAGAATTTAACGTAAAGGGATGCCGGGTCGTTGCTGTACGTCCCGGTCCGGTGGTAAGCCGATTTGAGATAGAGCCGGCACAGGGTGTACCGATTCGCAAAATACTTAAGCTGCAGGATGATCTTGCGCTGAAGGTCGGGGGAAAGGCCATCCGAATCCTGGCCCCAATTCCGGGGAAATCCGTGGTAGGTATTGAGATACCCAACGATACGCGTGAGATCGTATATTTTAAAGAGATTCTGTGTTCCTCAGTTTTTAAGAAGTCCACCGCTGCTTTACCCGTGATTGTTGGTAAGTCTATATCAGGGCAGCCCCTGGTTGAAGATATTTCGAAAATGCCGCATCTGCTTATTGCCGGGCAGACCGGGGCGGGGAAATCCGTGGGTATTAATTCCTTTATTGCTTCCCTTCTATTGAGTAAAACGCCGGAGGAGCTTCGACTTATTCTTATAGATCCCAAAAAAGTTGAAATGGCGTGTTATGAAGGGATTCCGCATCTTATGTCACCGGTTGTGACGGAACCTGAAAAATCTGTGGCCGCTTTACAATGGGCGGTCCGGGAAATGGAATCACGGTACAAGCTGCTTTCCAAGGTGGGGTCAAAGAACATAACATCCTTTAACACCAAGTGTGCCCGGTCTCAATTGGGAAAATATGTCGATCAGGGCCTTATTTCAGAGAATGATGTACAGAAACTGCCCTATATTGTTATTATTGTTGATGAACTTGCAGATCTGATGATGACCGCATCCAAGGATGTGGAAGCACTCATTCAACGTATTGCACAGCTTGCCCGCGCCGTGGGAATACATCTTATTGTGGCAACCCAGCGCCCTTCCGTGGATATTATCACCGGTCCCATTAAGGCCAATCTTACCTCGCGAATTTCATTTCGGACTATTCAGTCTCAGGATTCCCGAACTATTCTGGGGTCTGTGGGAGCCGAGAAACTGCTCGGTATGGGGGATATGCTGTATCTTAAAAACGGTGCTCCCGCTATTGAGCGCTATCACGGTGCGTTTATCTCCGAGGAGGATGTCGAGAATCTTGTGGAGGAAATCAGGGCTCAGAATGTGGATACCGGAGAACGAATTGAGTTTCGTACCAAACGTGAGGAGGAGGATATTGCTGCGGCGGAAGGGAAATTACCGCCTCCCTCAAGCCGGGATGAAAATTTTGAAGAGGCCGGCCGGCTTATTATCTCCAATGGAATTGCCTCCACATCAATGATTCAGAGACGTCTGAAGGTTGGTTACGCCAGGGCCGGACGTATAATGGATGAATTGGAAAAGGCGGGTATTGTCGGTCCTCCGCAGGGGAGTAAGCCCCGGGAATTATTGGTAAAGGATCTGGAAGTACTTGATGATATGCTTGCCTGAGAAGAAGGAGGTAGCGGATGTTTTCTGAAGATTTTGTCTGGGGGGTTTCAACAGCAGCCTACCAGATTGAGGGTGCAACTGCAAAAGATGGGCGGAAAGAGTCTGTCTGGGATGCCTTCTGCAGAAAAGATGGCGCAATAGCGCGGGGCAGCGACGGCCGTATCGCCTGTGATCATTACCATCGCTATAAAGAAGATATCAGGCTTTTGGCAGATCTGGGCATTGGCGGGTATCGCTTTTCCCTTTCCTGGTCCCGGATAATTCCAGATGGGAAAGGTGCGGTTAATACGGCGGGGGTGGATTTTTATGATCGACTTATCGATACGCTTCTTGAACATAATATAACCCCCTGTATAACTCTTTTTCACTGGGATTATCCTCTCAGTCTCTATTACCAGGGCGGATGGCTGAACAGGGACAGCGCATATTGGTTTGCTGAATATGCACGGTTTGCCGTGTCAAAATTCGGAGACCGCGTTTCAACCTGGATTACTCAAAACGAACCGCAGTGTTTTGTGGAGCTCGGGCATAAAACCGGGTATCACGCACCCGGTATATGTCTGCCCCAAAAGGAAGTGCTGCGGGTTGCCCATAATTCCCTGCGTGGACACGGCCTGGCGTATGGGGCATGCAAAGAGGAAAATTCCTCCCTTCGTATCGGCTACGGCAGTGTGGGGGTTACCCGGATGCCTGCTGAGGACACGGTGCAAAATCGTGAGGCTGCCCGAAACAGTATGTTTGCCCATACAGACACCTCCCTTTTTACCACCCCGTGGTTTACAGATCCCGTTTTTAAAGGACGGTACCCAGCGGATGGTGTAGCCCTATACGGAACGGATATGATCGATTATCCTGCAGCGGATATGAAGGAAATTTCATCGGGGGCGGATTTTCTTGGAGTTAATATTTACCATGGAGACTATGTTGACGCCGATGGACATATTCTGGATTTTCCCCGAGGGTATCCCCGAACGGCAATGGGATGGCCGATTACTCCGGAGGCACTTTACTGGGGACCACGGTTTTTGTATGAGCGGTATAATATCCCTCTCATAATTTCGGAGAACGGAATGGCCGGGACAGATATCCTTTCCTCCTGGGGCAGGGTTGATGATTATTATCGCATCGAATATCTCAAAACATATATTTCAGCACTGGCCCGTGCCGTAACTGAGGATATTCCCGTGGAAGGATATTATCTGTGGTCCGCCATGGATAATTTTGAATGGGCCGAAGGATACGATAAGCGGTTTGGCATTCTCTATGTGGATTATGAAACACAGAAACGATATTATAAACAATCAGCCCTTTGGTATAAAGAGCTTATAGCCTCCAAAGGTACGTCTCTATAAAAGGATTATTCATGAGTAGATTATGGAGTACAATTTTACAGGATCTTCAGCCCTATACCGCAGGTGAGCAGCCCTCTGATAAGCGGTATATTAAACTCAATACCAACGAGAATCCCTATCCGCCTTCTCCCGGGGCGTATGAGGCATACCAAAATATTTCCTTCGATGATCTGCGTCTCTATCCCGACCCACAATCAAAGGACTTATGTCGCGCCATAGCAGAGTATCACGACCTTTCCCCGTCACAGGTTTTTGCAGGAAACGGTTCTGATGAGATTCTTGCCCTGGTATATATGGCTTTCTTTAAGCAGGAACGGCCGATTCTCTTTCCCAGTATATCCTATAGTTTTTATCCCGTATACTGTAATCTTTTTAATGTTGATGCCGTGTTGGAACCCCTGGAAGATGATTTCTCCCTGAATCTTTCTGCATACAGTACGGATAACGGCGGAATTATCTTTCCCAATCCCAATGCTCCCACGGGAAAAACCGTTTCCCTTGCCGGGATACGGCGCCTCTTACGGAGAAATACGGAATCAGTGGTGGTGGTTGATGAAGCCTATGTTGATTTTGGCGCTCCCTCATGTGTAGAACTCATTGATGAATTTCCCAATCTGCTTGTTGTACAGACGTTTTCAAAATCCCGGTCTCTGGCGGGCATTCGCGTCGGATATGCCCTGGGGCATCCTGATCTTATTACGGGCCTGAGAATGGTCAAAGATTCCTTTAATTCATATCCTGTGGACCGTATTGCATCGCAGGTTTGTATTGCCTCATTGGCAGATCACGAGTATTTTAAGAGCTGTTGTGCCAAAATTATGGCCACCCGCGGACGCATACGTGCGGAGTTGCAAAAACGTCATTTTGAAGTAATTGATTCGGCGGCCAATTTCATCTTTGTACAACCGCCGACTGTCCCTGCGGAGACACTCTACAGGAAATTAAAAGATGCGGGAATTCTCGTGCGGTATTTCGGCAGAAAACCCCTGCTTGGAGATTATTGTCGTATCAGCATCGGTACTGACGATGACATGAATGCCCTGCTTTCTGCAATAGATACTATTCTGGAGAATGAGGAGACACAAAAATGAATCTTGATACTGTGATCGATAAGGTACCGGATTTTCCCAAAAAGGGAATTCTTTTTTATGATATAACTTCAATATTTAAAACTCCTTCCGCCTTCAAATTCTGTATTTCCCAGATGCATGCCGCTTTTCCAGCTGATACCGTGGACGGAGTTGTGGGGATTGAAAGCCGGGGCTTTCTTATGAGCTCTCTGTATGCTCAGGAAAACGGTATTCCCCTGGTGCTCGCCAGAAAGAAAGGAAAGCTCCCCAAGAAAACTCTTTCACAGAATTATGAGCTGGAATACGGTACGGCAACCCTTGAAATGCATGAGGATGACCTGGAGCCGAAAAAGCGATATCTTATTGTGGACGATCTTATCGCCACGGGAGGGACCCTTGAAGCCGTGGCAAAAATGATTGAATCCCGGGGCGGAATTGTGGCGGGTATTTTTTCCATAGTGGGGCTGCCCTTTCTGGGATATCATGAGAAGATCGGTAAATACCGAACGGTTACTCTTCAGGATTACCACGACGAATAGACCGGGCATACAATCTATTCCAAAACCAGCTGCCTTCCTGATACGGTGTGATCCCTGCTTTTTTTAGTTTTCTCTGGAAAAAAATACTTGCATATCCGTAACACTAATCTTACAATGACGGCAGAATGTTTTATTTTTCAAGGAGTAGAGTATGATGAAATCAGTGGTATCTCTGATGATTTTCGTGTGTTTTCTCACGCTGAACGCCGAAGATGCAGTTATGGGTAATGCGGGCAGTGAATTTGAGTTTGTTCCCCGGGCATCTGTTGTGATTGAGGCTCAAAAGGATCTTTTCTCCAATGGGCAGGATGACAATCTGGATAATTGGTTCGGCCGTCTGGATCTTGGTGGGGATTTGACAAAGGGAGCTTCATCGGTCAGTGCCCTGCTTCGGTTGTATCCAGCGGGGTTCGGCCATGATTTTCGCGGTCCCAGTCTTAAGACCGTCGATCAATATGAATATTACCAGGGATTCAAGGTGGTTTCGGGTCCCGGTGGATTTCCCATATATATTCCCTACGAAGATACCGTGTTGGTTGGCGAGGATACGGTTGTCGATCTGGAAAATATTCAGGAATATTCCATGGAGCGGGTTCAGCTCTATCGTGCTCTGTATACCTATGAAGGTGCGAACATGAATCTCCGCGTTGGGCGGGATTTTGTGAGCAGAACAAATGGTGTGTTTTTTGGCAACTATATTGACGGTGGTCTTTTTTCCACCAGTTTTGATGATCGGGGGTCCTTTGCCAATTTTCTTGAAGTGGAAAAGGATATGGGTATGACCGCATTTTCAATAATGCTTCAGGCAACGGATCCTCAGTTAAATAAAGGGAATCTGCGGACATTCTTTCGTGTAAATCCCCTTGAAGATCTTTCGACCTCCCTGGAATATAAAAGCAATGTTTTTGATATTGTTTATGATGATGACGTTTCGGTAATTCATAATTTTGCCCTGAACACAGAATACGTTTTTCCTCAGGAAGCAAAGGTCTTTGCAGAGATGGGCGTTAATAATATTCATTCTGATCTGGATGCCTACGTGCCCGTTCTGGTCGGGGTACAGTATCCTGTCAATGAGGTGCTTAAATTTGTCCAGGCGGAACTGGAAATGCTCAAAACCGGGGATCGTGAACGATTGACGGCGGTTACGGAAAACCCTGTATTATACGGGGTCTACACTGCCTTTGAACTGAATGACTACAGCAGTCTTGATGTGGGACTGTTTTCCCGTACTGATGCAGCAAAACCGACTGTGGCAGTTGATTTTACCGGGGGCTTTTAATAGCTCAATAACGAAGCTGGAGTTTTTTTATGGTACTGCGGGTGAGATGAGCACATTTTCCCGCAGTTTTTTAGTATTGTCGTAGCCGTGTAAATTGCTGACGGCTACAAGCCATATAGGAAAAATAGTATCCCGTGGGTGCGGTTATCAGCTCAATTCATCGAAGTGGAACGGGAAGAGTGTTGTGTACGTCTGAAGAAAATGTCTTTTCCTACTCCCTGGGAATATTCCGGTATGAATGCTCCGCAATTTTGC
>JBNJEI010000044.1:0-20144 GCA_051745755.1 Fibrobacterota bacterium | reverse complement strand
GATAAAAAAGAGGAGAGTTTCAGCAATTTCACCACAGTCATACATATTCTGACCGGAGAGTTTCGTGCCGCAGTGCCATACAGAAAAGTACTATCAGTGTATTCAGTGACCTGTTCGTATCATATTCGGCGCAAACAGATAGTCTGCTTATGTACGCAGTTCTCATGGTACCACAACAGGGGACGGATCTATCAATGACCTGTATGCATCAGCTACTGCATGGAATTCGGCACTGTCCGCCACATCCGTATTGGGGTACGCCATTCGATGCCCACTATGGATCGGAATATGAAAAGGGCTGTTCACCGTGGTAGGGGGGCAGGTCAGTGGCAAGGTAGCGTCGGTGCGCTGATGAGAGTGTGAAAGGGGGCCCCCATGAAAATACCGTCGGACAGGGTGGCAATCCCCGGGGAGAAAAAAGAGGAAGAGCCCTGCGGCCCTTCCTCGTCTGTTACGGATTTTATATCAAGGCCTTACCCCATAACAACTTCAACTTCATGAATGGAGTTGTCACTGAGGGCGGGAAGCTTAGTGCCTGTGAGGGCTTTTTTGTCAAGCGTCACAGAAGCAACGCCCCGTTCCACGCCGTCGGGATTTTTTACCGTGATGGCAAAGGTGGCGCCCCGGAAATTTCTTGTAATGGAAAATTCCTTCCATTCCGGATCGATACAGGGGTCAATGATAAGACCGTCATAATCTGCACGAATGCCGAAGATATAGTCAATAAGGGACTGATGCATAGTCGGAGCAGTCCCCGTAAGCCATGTATGTCCACCACGTCCAAAGCTTTCCGCCGGCCGGCCGCAAACATATTCAGGATAGATATACGGTTCTGCTCCGTATCTGTCCTGATCGGCGGAGAGATTTTCCGGCATGCATTTAAGATACTGTGCAACGGCTTTTTTGCCTTTTCCCGCCCGGGCATAGGACTGCACAAGCCAGGCGTTGAGGTGCATAAACACAGAACCGTTTTCCTTAAGCCCCGGCGGCTCTTTTTCGATATTCCACGAACGATCGGGAAGGACATCCCTTTGGGCAAGATCCTCAAAGGCGGGAGAACAGATTTCTGCACCGAATTCGGTATCAAGATGCTCCTCAACCTTTGCCAAAACTGCTTCGGTGCGTTTTGTGTCCGCCACCTCACAATTAATACCGAAGGTCTGTGTTTCAAGAAATATCTTCGCATCCCTGTTTTTACTTGATCCCAGATCGTTTTTCTCAGGAATCAGGCTCAGGGCACGCTTGTAATAGCCTTCGTCATCGATGGCGTATTTTTCCAGAGCTTCTGTGAGGATTTCTGCACGTTGTGTGTATTCTGAGCTCAGTTCTTCAGATTTTTTGCTGACCCGCAGAAGCTCAGCCATATCAATAAGCACCTTATACAGCTGCTGTGTTACCATAACGGATTCCACATCCGTATTGGGGGAACCGCCCTTGCGCAGCTCATTGAGATCATCATTCCAGTCACAGTCCTTCATATAGGAGAGTCCGCGCGGTGAACGATCGTTCCAGAGGCGCTCCACGGCTTTTTCGCAGTGTTCAAGAATGGTTCCGGAAACACCCGGTGTACCTTCATGCACTTCAGCGTAGTCTGTTACTTCATCAAGAAAGGCAAAATCACCGGATTCCTTTATATATGAAATAACAGCATTGGGCAGCCAGATAGGATCATCCGCAGCTTCTATGTCTTTATTTCCGGGCTGATTAAGAAAAAAGTTGTGGTAACAGACACCATCGGAAAACATCTGGGTTGAAATATGCTTCAGGGCTTCTTTTACTGTCTCTGTTCCGTAGGGAAGGTTGAATAATACATCCTGGAGGATATCCCGAAAGCCCCAGCCGTATTCATACCCGGTGTGGAAACGCGATTTCATTCTGTTGAGAACGTATACCACCTGACACTGGTACTGCAGCCATTTAAATGCCCGGTTGAGCTTTGTGTTCCCGGTGGACACGGTTAATTTGCTGAAATGGGAATCCCACCATTTTTCAACCTCCGAAAGCATGGTTCTGCGATAGGCGGGATCCTGTACTTTTTCCATATAATTACGCAGCTCTGATTTGTTGTTTAAATAATAATCCTGCGTTGATGCTGCAATCAGCGCAACAGCGAATTCACGGGATTTGCCGGCTTTAACGGTGATTTTATTTTTGTATACACCGCAGGTTCTGCGTAGATAGGGCTGATCTGTTGAAGAGAGGTGACTGTTTTCCACAGACGCCGGATTGGAATGATCCCTGAAGCGATCACCGAAAAACCGTTCTTCGTTGGTTTCATACTCCGTGGTTTCGTCATTTAAGGTGGAAACAAAGGCGGCAATATTACCCAGCATGCCGTTTATTTTCGAAGGCTCATCGTTGACGCTGATACCGTGGTTTCTTCTGAACACAAGTGTATTAAGCTCTGAGTCCCATTTTGCGCCGCCGAACAAACCGTCATTATCTCCGGCCATAAGCCGATCCAGTGCATCACCCATATGAATGGGAATAAAGGGATAGATCTCAATATCTTTGTCCTGTGCCCCCGTGTTTTCCACGGTAACAGTCTGTACCCAGCCGTCAAAATCCTTGGGTACAAACATGACGGTTTTTACCCGTATATCCTTGTATTCTGATTCAAAGGTGATACAGCCGAATCCCAGGGTGGATGTAAATTTCTGTCCCTTACGGCGAATGGGCTGCCATGTGTTTGAGAAGTATTCACCGCTCTCACAGTCTTTTATATAAATATACCGTCCCCGGTCGTCCCGGTCGTTAAGATGAATCTGTGTATCCACAAAGGTGTTTTCGTGGGTTCCCCGGGCATCAAATCCGCCGCCGGTGTAGGTAACACCTGAGCAAAAGGTCTCTGTACCTTTTTGTCCGGGTCGGATAAGGTAATGCAGCCAGGGTTGCGGCGTATGGGGATTGGTAATCTCAAACTGATCTTTTTGGTTAAACCTGCCATAGGTATTCATGAAATAGCCTCCGGTTAATTATATATCTTTGTGCACTAAAATATATAATTAAAGAATAGCCGGAGTTCCTAAAAAAACAAACTGTGCACCGGCAGATCTTATGCTATTGAGTGCTCTCGGTTTTTCCCATACATCAGATGGTATACCTCAGAGGTGATTGCCCCGGCATTTCCCCTTCTACATGCACGGGATGCGGGATGCTGTTTCTGCTCTCATTTTTGTACACTCCGGATACACGATATATTACGGTATATGCAGCCGAAGGGTGCGGGTCTTTTGGGAAGATGAGATCTGAAGCGTGTATATTCCGGCACTCAACTCCGGGAGGACGCAGGAATTTCGGCCGTCGGCCAGAATTGCGGAATACACCCGTTGTCCCGACAGGGAAAAGATGGTGATACCCGCATCCGGAAACAGTGACGGTGAAATATGAAGAACCCGGCCCGCACGCTGCAGAGCTATCTGCGAATCAGCAAATTCTTCGATACGGGAGGATGGCGCCCGTTGATTTTCTTCCCAGTACGGAGCATATTCGGAAAGCCAGGAGATAACCATGTTGCTGAGTGAGTCCGCCTGAATCATGTTACTGTCAAGATTGACCGACAGCGGAGCCTGGAGGAGTGTAATATTAACGGGCAGACCAACAAGGTCATTATAAAAAAGATTCAGATCCTCCAGGTTTTTCAGTGAGCCGATTTCTTCAGCAATTTCAGTAATTGAATTATGCGCTAAAGAGAGCTCCACAAGGTTTTCCAGGGCAGAAATATCGGGAGGAATTGTGGTGATGTTGCTGCCTTCCAAATGAACAGCATTCAAAGAGGGCGTTTTCAGAATAAAGGCGGGCAGTGTTCCAAATGCAGCATTGTCCATAATAAGGGTTTCAAGATTATTAAAATGAAAATCTTCGTATGAATCCTCCATGGGGTTATTTGACAGATCGAGATATTTCAGATTATCCAGGGTGCTGAGCTCAGCGGGGAAACGGGTAAATGCATTATTACGGGCATAGAGATCATCCAGGGCTGCCATGCCTTCAATCTCAGAAGGTATATCCGAAACAGCATTTCTGTTGAGATAGAGCTCGCGCACATTCTCAAGGTTCTCAATACCCGGGGGAAGTGACGCAATTTCATTGTCATTCAGATACAGATATACCAGTTCAGAGTAGTGTGTCACCGCTTCGGGAAACTGAGAAAGGGTATTGCCTGAAAGATTCAGGGTTTGTAACGCTTCCATACCGGAAAGCTCTGAAGGATACGTGCTGAGGGAATTGTCTGCGGCATTGAAGGTTTGCAGAAATATACAGCTTCCCAGTTCAGGGGGAAGCGCTTCAATATTGTTTTCCGATATATCCAGGGAGGGGAACCCCAGGGTTTTTCTGTTCCAGAGGTTTTTCAGAGAGGCGGGAACAGCGGTTAATTGATTGGCCGAAAGGTCCAGGGTTTCAATGTAGATAAGTGAGCCGAGAGTATCCGGTATGGCTTCCAGATTATTGTCGTTGAGCTCCAGGTGAACAAGGCCGATACATGCTCCAATCTCGTGGGGAAGCCGGGTTAGATTATTGTGTGAGGCATCAAGGGTAAATGAGCTTTGGACCACAACGGAATTCCAGAGAGAGCCGATCTCCGGAGGAAGGGAGCCAATACTGTTTCGGGAAATATTCAGGTTCTGTATCTTATCCAGAGTGCCTATCGCTGCGGGAATAAGGGAGATATTCTTATTTCTGATATTGAGACCGAAAACACGGTCGTTGTCCATCTGTACGCCTTCCCAGGTGGAAATGGGATCCTCACTGTTCCATTCCAGAGTTGTTTCGGGATTCTCTTCCAGAAAAGCCGCAAGGGCAAGGGAATCGGATTCACGTGAATTCTGCGCACATATCACGCTTGCTGCCATTAAAAAAATAACCAGTGCATTTTTCATAATACCCCTCCAGAGAATTTCGATAAGCAACAGTTATCGGGTCCCGCGGGCAGAGCAATGAGGCAGTTTCTATTGGGATTGATGTGTATTCGCCGGTGTGTATTTCTCCCGTATTGATAATATAGTAATTCTGAAAGAAAAATGCTGTTTTTTTATTGTATTTTTTCTATTATTATCATGTGTGCAAAATCATCCATACAAAAGCAGGGCATGGACGGCTAAGTATTATGTGTTTCGCTGAATGTATATTACGGTAAAATAAGTAACAGGAGATTTTTATGGATGCATCTCAGGTAAAAGAACTTGCTGCACGGTATGTGGAAGAAAAGGATATGCAGACTATTCCTGATCCGGGCGGTTTGTTTTATATTCTGCATAGTTTTCCCGGTGATACGGAGTCCGGGGAGGTTTTCGGCGGCTACGGTATTGTCCGTTCCTATGAGGCTGATGAGTCGGCTCAGCCGGTGGGAAAGTGGATTTTCCTGCGCTATCTCTCCCTTGCGTCCTTTCCGCCAAAGGAAGCGGAATTAAAGCTGCAGCCTCCCCATATAGCCCTGGGGCGCTTTCAAAGCCCCGATCGTACAGTGGAAACGCGCCTGATATTTTATACGGATCCGGAGCAGAACACACCGGATGACCAGGAAGCGGATGAGGATTCAGCGTCTTTTTTTACCTTTAAAAAATAAGGACGGTATTTCCGCATCTTTCCGGGCACATCGAATATTTCAGCACCACGGAGAGAGGCCGTGCTGTGATACACCGAAAAACAGGAGTGTGTTTCCCTGTGGCGGTTTGCCGGTTTTCATGGATGCAGTTCACAAATATGTACCCCGGTGAACAACAAATGTTATTTTATTGCGTACGTAAGACGTGTCGGAGGTTTGGGTGTTTTTCTATATCTGTAAACGGTTTCTTACTGCAGCACCGCTTATTATAGCCATATCCTTTTTTACCTATTTTCTGATATACATCACTCCCGGGGATGTCTTTGCAAAATACCGTGACAGTGATCGGTATCCCGTTGAAATGGTGGAGCGTATGGAGCAAAAATATCGGTTTGACCAGCCCTTCCTGGTACAGTACTGGCATTGGGCCAAAAACCTTATTTCCTTTGATGATGGCCGGCCCGTGCTCAATCTGGGGTATTCCTTTTCCCAGGAGGAAGAGGTGGCAACGGTGATGAAAACCCGTTTGGTAAACACCCTGATTCTTGCACTGTTTTCTATCGGTATCACCTGGGCGGTATCTATTCCTCTGGGAATAATTGCAGCGGTGAATCAATACCGCCTGAGCGATAAATTTCTGTCCTTTATTGCCTACATCGGAATCTCCTTTCCCAATTTCTTCCTCGCCCTGGTTCTGCTCTATTTGATATCCATATGGCCCGATATTCCCGTGGTGGGCAGGCTGATTCCCTGGGTTGGAAATCTTCCCCTGGGAGGGATGACCTCCGATACCCATGCCTCTCTCTCATTTTTCGGAAAAATCCTTGATGTGCTGCGCCATCTTATTGTTCCGGGGATTGTTATTGCCACGGCTGCCATGGCCAGCCTTCAGCGTATTATGCGTGGAAATATGCTGGAAACCCTGCGAAAACAATATATTGTAACTGCCCGTGCAAAGGGGCTCTCTGAGAATAAAGTTGTCTATAAACACGCCTTGAGAAACGCCGTAAATCCCCTGATTACCATCTTTGGATATCAGTTCTCAACCCTCCTGAGCGGGGCTGCTCTTACGGAGATTATCACGGGGTGGCCGGGTATGGGATCAATTATGCTGACGGCTATTCGCAGTCAGGATACATTTCTGGTTATGGCCAATATGCTTATTGCGGGAATAATGCTGATTACGGGAAATCTGATTGCGGATATTCTCCTGGCAATGAGTGATCCCCGAATTCGAATCAGTTAAAGGAGTTTTGGGTGTCCGCAAAAAAAATATTCTTTTCCGCAGGAGACCCCTCGGGGGATGCAAATTGTGAAATGATTGTCCGTGAGATAAAAAAGCGGCATCCTCACTGGCAGCTGCGCGGTCTGGGAGGACCTGCAATGCAGCGGGCGGGATTTGAATCGCTTTTTCCCTTTGAACGGTTTAATGCCATGGGGTATTGGGAGGTTTTTAAGGATCTGCCCTTTTTTCTCAGACAGAAGAAGCGATTTTTTCGACTTCTTGAAAAGGAACAGCCTCATGTACTGGTATGTGTTGACTATTCAGGCTTTAACCGGCCGCTCATGAAAAAAGCGCGGGAGCTCAACATTCCCGTTCTGTGGTTTATTGCACCAATGATCTGGGCATGGAAACGGAAAAAACACGGTCGCTTTCTCGGGCGGTATGCATCACATATTGCAGTCATCTTTCCCTTTGAAAAGGTGCATTGGAAGGAATTCACGCCGGCGGTCTCCTTTGTGGGAAATCCACTCTATGAAAAAGCCCTTTCCGGGGGAATCCCTTCACGGGCATTCCCCCGCCCGGGCGGGAAACTGACCATCGCCTTTGTTCCCGGGAGCCGTTCAGCGGAAGTCCGTACTATTCTGCCCGAATATATCCGCACCTATACAATGCTGGCTTCAGAATTCGCCCCGGGGGTCCACGCGGTTGTTTCGCGCGCTGAGATGCTTCCCCCTTCACTTTTTGCCCCAGCTGAGAAGGCGGGGATGGAAATATGCAAAGAGCCCCTGGAAGATGTTTTTAAACGGGCTGATATGGCGGTGGTGCAATCGGGCACCGCCACTCTTCAGGCAGGTTTTCAACGTATCCCCCACGTGGTGGTCTATAAAACATCCTCCCTGACCTATTGTATCATTCGGCTTTTGATAAAAAACCTTTCATATATCGGCTTATCAAATATCCTCGGGGAGAAGAAAATTGTTCCCGAATTGTTGCAGAAGGATGCCCGGGCAGAAAAAATCTTTCCTCTGCTTTTGGAGTATGCCCGCAATACAAAAAAATATGAACGCACCGTTGCGGATCTGGACAGGGTATTTGCCGTTTTTGACAGTACAGAAAGCACCGAAAATCTTATGAATCTTATAGAAAAACTCAGCCACACTACCCCGGAGGAGCTGTGAAACGAATTGGATTTGTGGGAATACTCATATCCCGAAAGGAAGAATCCCGGCAGGTCAACGCCCTTTTGTCGGAGTACGGCGATTATATTATTTCCCGCATGGGAGTACCCTACCGCGAAAAGGAGGTGGGGGTTATAACCCTTATTGTTGATATTGATACGGATACCATGGGAAAACTGGCCGGAAAACTTGGTTCCCTGCCGGGAGTTCAGGTCAAATCCGGTCTTGTTGAAAAGGCAGATATATGAGGACAGAGCAGGATAATCTCGGAAAAAAACAGCTGGATACGGAGTGTCTCTACGGCATCCATACTGCGCGGGCTCTTGAAAATTTCGGCCCGCAGAGCAACGAAACACATGATGCGGTTCTTTTTGCTCTCTGTGATGTGAAGCTGGCGGCAGCCGAGGCAAATTGCCGGCTGGGCCATATTTCAGCAGAGGTGAATGCAGCTCTGAAACAGGCCGGAGAAGAGATTGTTGCCGGAGTGCACCGGGATCATTTTCCCCTTTCATGGTATCAGGGGGGAGCGGGTACCTCATTTAATATGAATATAAATGAGGTGCTTGCAAACAGAGGGCTTGAAATCCTTGGCTATTCCCCCGGTGAGTATGCTTATCTTGACCCCCTGGAAGTTGTAAACCTGCATCAGTCAACAAATGATGTTTTTCCCACGGCGGTAAAAATAGCCCTTATCCGGAAACTGAGAATCTTGAGTCGTACCGTTGCAACGCTGCAGGAAGCACTCCAGAAAAAAGAGCATGAATATGCCCGGGTTATTACCATGGGGCGAACTCAGATGCAGGACGCAGTCCCCATAACTGTGGGTGCCCAATTCGCCTCCTTTGCCGCCGCAATTGAGCGGGACCGCTGGCGCTGTTTTAAGGCGGAGGAACGGATCCGCCTGGTGAATATCGGCGGCACCGCTGTCGGTACGGGAGTGACCGCACCCAGAAAATACATCTATACCGTTCTTGATATTCTCAAACACAATACCGGCCTTCCCCTTGCCCGCGGCCAATTTCTGCCTGATACCACGGCCAATCATGACAGCTTTGCTGAAGTTGCAGCGGTCTTTTCCGCCCAGGCAGCAAATATCCTGAAAATCTGCCGTGATCTGCGGTTTCTTCACTATGAAAAAGAGATTACCCTTGCACCGATGCAGGCGGGATCTTCCATAATGCCGGGGAAAATTAATCCCGTTCTTTTGGAGGCAGCCATGAATGCAGCGTTGCAGGTGCAGGCCCATGCGTCCCTTGTGGGAAATGCGGTTTCACTGGGGTCTTTGCAGATAAATGAATTTCTCCCCCTTATCGGATTCCGTGCCATCGAATCGGCGATACTTCTCACTGCGGCGGCAGACTGGCTGAAAAATGCCGTGGAGACTCTCTCCGTGAATGAGGATGTCTGCCGCAGAAAATGGGAGGATTCCTCCCGGCTTATAACAGCCTTTGTTTCATATCTGGGGTATAAAAAATGTGAAGAGATTGTAACAGGCTATGACGGAAAAAAGAGCTTTAAGGAGTACCTGATTTCAATTTTGGGAGAAGAAACGGTTGACCGGTGTTTAACCCCCGAAGCCCTGATGAGCTTAGGGGATATTGCGGAGGATACATGGAAATAAAATGGCAGAATATTGCCGGGCATGAAAAAAACCGGGAGCTTCTCTCACGTGCTCTGGAAACGGGGAAACTTTCGCATGCCTATCTTTTTTCGGGAGATACGGGGAGTGGGAAACTGGCCTGCGCCCTGCAGCTGGTTTCCGCCCTCTTTTGCCAAAACCCCGGGGAGAAACCCTGTTTTACCTGCAGCTCCTGTCAGCGGATACACAGTCATTCCCATCCTGATTTCAGATACCTGTTTCCCCTGCAGCTGGAGAGAAAACATCGGGATTCTTCACAGAAGAAACTCACCGAAGAAGGCTGGCGTTTTGTCACCTCATCCCTCCGGAAGAGACTGAATGCTCCCTACGGTGCGATTGATAATTATGAGAAGTCTATCCCCGTTGACTGGATACGGGAGGCGGGACGGACCATTGCCCGCGGACCTGTTGAGTCTGACCGCCTGGCGGTGATAATCGAAGGCATTGACACACTGAAAAAGGAATCGGCAAATGCCTTGCTCAAAACCCTTGAGGAACCGCCGGAAAATACCTATATCATATTGCTGTGTCGATCCATAGAGCGGGTGCTGCCCACTATTATTTCCCGGAGCCAGATACTGCGGTTTGGTCTGGTGGAACGGGAACGCATCGTGAGGGAGGTTGAACGGCAGGGTATTGACGTTTCTCCTGAAAAGCTGGAAGAGGCTCTTTTGCGTGGAAACGGATGTCCCGGCCGTGTCTATGACTATCTGGAAGGTGAAGGGCAGGATGAAAGCATGCCGTTGCTGAAAACACTCTATGAAATACTCTACTCACCCCGGTTTTCCACTTCCCTTGAACGGGCCCGCGGCCTGGAGGATTTTGTATATACGGATCTGAAAAAGGATTTTACCCGGGCGGCTCAGGTACTCAGGCTGTTTATTGAGGATTTTCGAATTCGCTATTTGACTACGCATAACTATTCAGCAGAGTATATTTTACAGAACTGTGAGGCGGACGTGGATTTTTCAGACGTGACAGAAGAAACGGCAGAACGTATCATTTCCTCCGTTGAGGATGCCCTGGAATCAATTCAGAAACATACGCCTCTCTTACTGGTTTTTGCTGAACTGTACTTTAGGATATCGGATACCATATGAGTAGTAATAAAATAGTTGAAGTTGCCATTCGAAGCCGTATTATAAAATGCCAGAATCCCGGTGACATTCCCCTGAAAGCCTCTGATCAGGTGGTGGTTGCCATGGGCAGCGGCCGGTCCATGGGTAAGGTAATGGGCTTTATTGATGAGTGTTCCTCCACCGCGTCGTGCGCACAAAACAGCAGCTGCTGTAATTCGTCGGCAGAGCAGATTTCCTACACAATACACCGGAGCGCAACAGATGATGATATAGAACGTAACGCAGCAAACCGCAAACGGGAATTGTCCGCCTTTCGGATCTGTAAGGAGAAAATATCATATCATAAACTTGATATGAAGCTGGTTGATGTGGAATACCAGTTTGAAGGAGGGAAAATAACCTTTTATTTTACGGCGGATCAGCGGGTTGATTTTCGCGCCCTCGTAAAAACACTGGCGGGGGAATTCCGTACACGTATCGAATTGCGGCAGATAGGTGTTCGCGATGCGGCAAAGCTGATAGAGGGTGTGGGGATTTGCGGACGACCACAGTGCTGCAGTACCTTTATGCGCGATTTTGCCCAGATAAGCACGCAGCTTGCCAAGGATCAGCAGCTGACCCTCAATCCTGCAAAGATATCCGGCAATTGCGGACGGCTGTTATGCTGTCTCGACTTTGAAGAAAAGGAATATCTCAAGGCCTACAAAGAGCTGCCGCGTGTTGGGTGCAGCTTTACCGATGCCGCGGGGAAGCGGGGGTTGGTGGTTTTTGTTGATATTTTTAAGGAACGCATACATGTACGGAGAAATGAAGGCGGAATGAATCAATTTCAATGGTATACCAAAGAAGAAATCGAGAAAGGAACAGTGCATGACGACCACGAAAGACAAAAAAAATAATACCCCCCTGGTTCTTACCATGGCGCTGCCCTATGCCAACGGTGATATTCATTTGGGGCATATGGTGGAAGCTGTACAGACCGACATATATGCGCGCTCACAGCGTATGAACGGCCGCAGGGTTGTCTTTGCCTGTGCAGATGACACCCATGGCACTCCCATAGAACTGAGTGCAAAATCCCAAAATATTCGTCCCGAAGAGCTAATCGCCCGGGCCCGTGAGAACCATATGCGGGATTATGCCGCCTTTGATATCAGCTTTGATATGTATCACAGTACAAACTCTGAGGAAAACCGTGAATGGGCTGAATGGATTTTTACACAGATTGATGCACAGGGCGGCATACACCAGAAAGAAGTGGAGCAGTACTATTGTGAACACGATGCCCGGTTTCTGCCTGACCGATTAATAAAGGGAACCTGCCCCAAATGCACAGCGGAGGATCAGTACGGTGATGTCTGTGAAAAATGCGGTACCACTTACGAACCGGAAGACCTGGAAGACCCCTACTGTGTGCTGTGCAAAAACAAGCCCGTCTTAAAGACATCGGAGCATTTCTTTGTTGACCTCAAGGAGGGAACGGATTTTCTTCGGTCCTATCTTGAGCGGGAGGGAGTGCTTCAGCGGGAGATGAAAAATTTTGTTATGCACTGGATAGATGAAGGACTGAAGGAATGGTGTATCAGTCGTGATGCCCCCTATTTCGGATTTAAGATTCCCGGAACAGAGGATAAGTATTTTTATGTATGGCTTGATGCTCCCGTGGGATATATTTCCGCTACCCATAAATGGTGCAAGGAAAACGGAGAGGATATTCGCGACTACTGGTATGAAGACAGCAACAGCGAAATTGTTCATTTTATCGGTAAGGACATTACCTATTTCCACACGTTGTTCTGGCCCTATATGCTGAAAAAATCCCGCCTGAAACTCCCCTCCAGAATTTTTATTCACGGATTTCTTTCCGTTGAAGGGGAAAAGATGAGCAAAAGCCGGGGAACCTTTATCCTTGCAAATACCTTTGTAACACGGTCACAACACCCCGATGCAGCGGAATTTCTCCGCTTGTATTATGCCACAAAACTTTCAAACAACACCACTGACCTTGACTTTAATATTTCGGAATTTGTTACCCGGACCAATACAACCCTGGTCAATAATATCGGTAATTTTCAAAACCGGACATTTACCTTTCTGAAAAAGTATTTTGACTCCACCGTTCCTGGTGCAGCCTGGAACAGTGACATGGCCCGGGCAGCAGAAAGGACTGTGGATGAAGTTCGTACAGCATTTGAGCAGGTTCGCTACAGGGATGCCATGGATGCCATCCATGCCTTTGGAAATCGGTGTAATAAGTATTTTCAGGACAGTGCGCCCTGGAAACTGGTGAAATCCGATACCCCCGGTGCAGGAGAAGAGGTTATGGTTACCTGCGTAAACCTGGTAAAAACCCTGGGTACCCTGCTCAAACCCGTGGTTCCATCCATTGCGGCGCGGATTGAAGAGATCTTCGGCTGTGAATTTACCTGGGAATCCGGAGGGTTTTCAAAAGCTCTCGGCGGGAAATATTTGCAGTCCCCCCAAAAACTGGTTGTTCCTTTGGAAGAAACCCATTTTGATTCTCTGTACGAAACAACACAGGGAAATACGGCTGATTCGCCGAATCAAACAGCGGAGGAACCCACAAAGAAACAGATTGAGTTTTCCGACTTTGAGAAGGTTCAGCTCCGTGTGGGTGAAATTATTTCTGCGGAAAAAATCAAAAAATCCCGAAAGCTTTTAAAGCTTGCCGTCACCGACGGATTTGCCACGCGACAGATCATCGCAGGTATAGCTCTTTCGTATTCTCCGGATGAATTATTACGCAAGCGGGTTGTTTTTGTGTGCAATCTGAAGCCCGCAAAACTTATGGGACACATTTCCGAGGGAATGATTCTTGCTGCGGAGAATGCCGCGGGAGATCTTTCTCTTGTCACTACTGACAGGGATTTTCTGCCCGGCTCCGGGATATCGTAGCTGCGGTAGGAGCGTGCCTCCGTCTAATATTTCGGGGGGAGTGTTCAGGAATGATTTTCCATTGTTGTCCACAAAATTGCATTTTATTGTAGACATTGCCAATAAAAAAATATAGATTAAAGGTGTGGTGGCCCTGATTTTACCCTCCCACCTTAATTCGGGTCACTGCAAAAAGGGCAACCTGCAAAGGGTTGCCCGCTCTTTTTATCCTCTTTCCACTTTTAATTCTTAGTGTATCAAGGTCTTTCCCGTCATATCCTGCGGCTGTTCTATCTGAAGGATATCCAGACATGTGGGGGCAATATCACACAGGCTTCCGTTGTCCAGCAATTCTGCTTTTTCGCCTATTCCAACAATCGTCAGAGGAACGGGATTCTTGGAGTGTGCTGTCATGGGAGAACCGTCATCAAGAAGAGTCTGATCGGCATTCCCGTGATCTGCGGTTATAATTGAAACACCGCCTTTTTCGCGCACAGCCTCCACCACATCATGAACGCATTCATCAATGGTGGCTACGGCCGTTTTGATAGCTTCGGGTATGCCCGTATGCCCCACCATATCGCAATTGGCAAAATTAGTGATGATAACATCGTAGGAATTGCTTTGGATGGCTTCCAGAAGTTTATCCCGTACTTTGAAGGCACTCATCTCCGGTTGAAGATCGTAGGTGGCAACCTTCGGGCTGTCAATCAGAATATGATCTTCATTTTCAAAGGGTTCATTCTGCAGGGAATTGAAGAAGAAGGTTACGTGGGCAAATTTCTCTGTTTCAGCACAGCGAAGCTGCTTTAAACCGGCCCGTGAAATGGTCTCTCCAAAATTATTAGTAATTTCCGCTTCGGGGAAAATCTCTTCAAAGTTTCCATTATCATAATAATGGGTCATGGCAACAAAATGGATGGCATGATCCGCAGTTTTAAATTCCGAAAAATCCGGCTCAACCACCGCTTTGGTAAACTGACGGGTGCGGTCAAAGCGAAAGTTGAAAAATATCATGCTGTCGTTTTTCCCCGCCCCGGAATATCCATTCAGGATGCGCGGCTTGATAAACTCATCCGTTTCACCTGCTTCATAGGCTTCATCTATGGCGCTTTTCCAGTCATCAGCAGGGACGCCTTTTCCTTCAATAATACCACGATAGGCAAGCTCGGTCCTGTCCCAGCGGTTATCCCGGTCCATGGTGTAATACCGTCCGCTCAGGGTGACAATTTTACCCACACCGATGCGGTCAATTCCATCCTGAAGAAACTGGACATGCTCCCGGGCCGAACTGGGAGGTGTATCCCGTCCGTCGGTGATAACGTGAATCACAACATCGTGAAAATTTTGCTCTTTAGCTGTTTCCAGGATGGCGAGAGCATGTTTTGTATTTGCATGAACCCCCGCATCCTGTACAAGACCAAGCAGATGCAGGCGCGCATTGTTTTCACGTGCATGCTCAATAGCCCGGAGGATGGTTTTATTTGTATAAAAATCGCCGTCATCAACGGCTTTTTCGATGCGGGTGAGGCTTTGATACACCACACGGCCGGCACCTATGTTGAGGTGTCCCACCTCACTGTTTCCCATTATTCCCTCAGGCAGCCCCACGTCAAGACCGGACGCGGTAATCAGGGTTGTGGGATAGTTTTTTTCGTATTCGTCAGCATAGGGGGTGGGCGTTGAAGCAATCAGATCAGAGCTGTCGCCTGCTCCGCGTCCCCAGCCGTCACGTATAATAAGGCACAGTGGTTTCTTTGGCATCTTTCCTCCAAAAAGAGATGGTACTGTTCGTATAAAATACTATTTTCAAGGGCGTGCATGGTCATTTATCCCGTGATCAGCAATATGATTACTTCAGAAAAGTATAGTCTGCATTCATTCAGAAAAGCCCTGTATGTTCAGCACTGCGGTCAGATACCCGGAAAAAAAACGTAGTGTGAAGGTATGCCCAGTCCCTCCTCCGTAGCACTTCAGCACGTACCGACGTAAAAGGGGACCGTTATAAACGTACGAAACAGAAGAGTATCTCGGTCAGCACCTCTTTCTCCCGATATCTGCGGCCATATCATCACCAGCCCCCTTTTCCTAAGGGGTGAACACGGGGAAGAACGACCCGAAATCCGAAATCATTGTTTCCGCTTTCGGGGGTGTAGGTGCCCCGATATCCCGACCGGAGATTGTAGCTGAAGTCGTACCAGCTACCGCCCCGTAAGACCCGGTTTGAACCATTTTCTGCTCCGACAGGATCAACCACGGCGCTTTTGCGGTACTTACCATACCAATCTCCGCACCATTCCCAGACATTTCCGCTCATATCGTAGAGGCCAAAACCATTGGGCTCTTTGCCAGCCACCCTGTGTGTTCCATAGTGGGGAGAGCTACTTTCCTTTTCGTAGGAGTTTCGTCTCCATACGGCGTAACGGTCAACTTCGGCAGAGTCTGATTCGTTTTCAGGGTAATGAATATGATTTTTTCCCCAGTAATAGTCGGTGGTGGTTCCTGCCCGGGCGGCATACTCCCACTCCGCCTCTGTGGGAAGGCGGAAACCGTTAGCTTCGTAATTCACTTCCACCTGGCTCAGTATGCAGTCATCGCCGGGGGTACCGGAAATCGAGCTGTAGGTGTAGACCGTATCTTTCCCCGCCGCTTTACTGAGGGCGTTACAGTACAGAACTGCATCATACCAATTGACATAGTACGCCGGATAGGCGTCTCCCCGCCCGAAGCCGGATGACCATGAAGGGGGCCTGTAGCGTGCGTAACCATGGGTAAAATTACTCATCACCGCATCGTACTGCGCCTGTGTTACCTCGGTGCTGTCTATGTAGAAATCCCGGGTGAATGTCACCTGCTGAGTGACTGGTTCATCCCACCAGGCATCAGTTTTTACTCCCATTGTAAAAGTACTGTCCTCGGCGGGAATACGCTTCATTCCTGCGGGGGCAGTGGAGTTGAAAAATTTTATTGAATCAATATGGGCAACACTGTAATCAGTTCTTCCGTCGGCGGTGTAGACGACCATTCGCTCTCCTGCAAATACCGCCGTTACAGCTGTTAGGAGAATGATTGCGGTTGTTTTTTTCATGGTGTTTGTCCTTTCAAAATGCCGGAAAAGCACTGTATTGCAGCTTTGCTGCTATTGTTTCGGGCACCTGTTTTTGATTACCCGTATTCCCCGTCGTTGGCAACGTGAATGCCCCTGGTAGTTATGGACGATACACGCTTCTTCTCTATGGGTGGATACATCCTTTGTCCTTTAGTAGTTGTATCCGCACAGCTTTTCATCCGAAGACCATTTTCCTCTCAGTGTTCGAACCGTTTCAGGTATCACAGGTCCCATCCTTCCCCTCCCTCTTTCAGAACCGGGCCGGGGTGGAGGTATGTACTCATCGATTTTGATATACAAACAATAGTGATCGGTTCTCCATTACCAAAGTCCCTGCAGCAGTATCGTATCGCATCAGATTCAGGCTCGGTATACCCGCAGGGTTCCCACTCAGCATTGCTTCCACCCTTCCTTAATTCAGGTTAAACTTACGCAGGTTGACTGTTTTTGGCTCTGCCACCCAAAAAGGAGCGTATCTTCTCCACAGCCACTCTGCCCCTGTGAAAGAAGAACCTTCCTTTCCGGGGTGTTAATTATCACCGGCATCAGCTGTTTTATCATCAACAAACTCAATCTTTTCGATTTCATCAAGAGTATACCTGCCTGTCGTAATCATGGCGCTTTCTTCAAAGACAAGTGTACCGATATCGGTCAGGTTCTCATATGATACCGAATCAAAGAGTGTGATCTTCATAACATCTTCAGCCATCAGCGGCGTGAGAAGTGTTGTGAGGATCAGGCACGCAGCGTTTATGCGTTTCATGGGTACCTCCTGCTGTATATATCAGCGTATACTGTTTTGATGGAGGACAGCGGTTTCAGTCACGGGGGTCCTCATCAGGCCCGAAGCAGTACAGTATTCTCCTGTGTAAAAATATACCCTTTTGATCCAATTACACAATTTTTATGAAAATCATTCCGTCGCATGGTTTCAATACCTGCCAGTGGAATAACAGCTTTAAGAATGCATCTCTATTGAGGATATTCGTATATGGCTCAGCTGTATGCGGTGGGGAGAACTATCGTTTTTGCAGGTATTTACTTCTGTATAGCCTCGGTTCGAATGAATGTGGATGTTCCGTTTAAAACCCCGGTCGGTTACGCAGAGGGTTTAGATAGTATGCACAGGTTTTCAGGACGTTTTCACAGCCACTGCACACTGAGGAGCAAATTTGGTGTTGTTTAATATATAAAAATCCCCCGAAAAAGCTCCGGGGGATATGTTCACAAATATAATCATCTGCTTCAGGCGTATTTTACGGTATACTTCTCACGGAGGTTTGAAACCAGATCGGCAACAATTTTCTTACCTTTTTCCCGGGCAAGAAACTCTTTAATCTGATCCTTTGCTTCATCAAAGGAGAGATCTTTTTCCGGACGATGATCGGTCTTTTTTATGATATGATATCCAAAATCCGTTTTGACCGGTTCGCTTACTTCACCCACATCAAGGGTCAGCAGGGCCGATTCAAAGGCGGGGACCATCTGTCCCTTGCCAAACCAGTCAAGATCACCGCCCTTTTGTCCCGAAGGACAATCAGAGTGTTCTTTTGCCAGTTCATCAAAGGAAGATCCCTCCTGTATCTGCGCATGAAGTTTGGCCGCGGTTTCTTCGGGAGTATCCTTGTCGTCTTTAATAAGAATATGCTGTGCCCGAAAGGCTTCACCGCTTTTCATTTTATCTTTGTTCTGTTCATAAAATTGCTCCAGCTCCTCATCGGAGATAGAGAGATTTTTTTGAATTTCATCTTCCGCCGCAAGCTGTCCCGCCATATCATTGCGAATATTATCTGCAACTTCATCCAGAGAAACCGGGCTGCCTGCCAGCATCTGTTCAAGCTTTTCCTTACCGCCGTACCGGCTGTAGAGCTGTTCAAGCTGGGCGTTCACCATTTCATCGGTGACGGTCAGCCCCCGGGATTTGCTTTCTTCCCGAAGCAGAGCGTTTTCAATAAGATTTTCCAAAAGCATTTTCCGTTCTTCATCACTCACAGACTCTTTACGATTCTGCTGCTGAAAGGCCTGAACCATGCCGTTAAGATCATCACTGGTAATTGTTTTGTCTTCCACCCAGGCTACTGCTTGTGCCATTATACATCCTTTTGTTTAAACATTTGAGGTAAATAAAAAAATACGTTGTGTGCATCATGGATATGGAGTCAATCTCTAAACCTGCGTATAGCCCTATTGTGTCCGGGACATATAAATACTGTATAACAGGCTTGACAGGCGGGAAGAAACTTTTGAACGGGGGCAGCAGGGCCATTCCTGCTTGGGATACCCCCGCATTGGTCTCTACACATTTTTGCCTGTTTGTCATATCCACCGTATCCTCTGACTGTTTCTGAACAAGAACGCAGAATTTCTGCCCGAATCTCTACCAGTACTTCTTCATGGGATATTCCGTAATTTCTATGAGTGCTTTGACGATGCTCTATACGCAGCGCAGGAAGATAACTTCGATCCCATATTGACAGACCAAAGGTACGCAAAATTCACAAACAAGGAAAGATACTATGGCGAAAGTTACACGGCAAATGGTTGAAAATACCGGAATAGATGTTGATCAACTGGTTGATCTTCTGGTCACAAATGCAGCAGCTGAATTAACCACGTATTATTACTATACCATACTTCGGGTAAACCTGATCGGGCTTCAGGGGGAAGGCATAAAGGAGATTGCAGAGACAGCCCGGATTGAAGATCTCAATCACTTTGAGGCCCTTGTTCCACGCATCTATGAGCTGGAGGGGAAACTGCCCGATGATATGAAGAGATTCCACGATATATCTGCCTGCCCCCGGCAAGTTTACCTGCAAACCCACGTGAGGTAGAGGCTGTGCTCACAGTATTGGTGGAAGCGGAGAGATGTGCCGTACGAGGATACACTGAAATATGCAACCTGACTGCGGGAAAAGATCACCGGAGCTATGATCTTGCCCAGGCGATACTGAACGAAGAAATTTAACACGAATCGTGGTTCTCCGAGTTCCTCGGCGAAGAGCCTTCCGGCCATTTTCTCCGACGGGGAGAGACATCGCCCTTTGTGAGAAAGTTTTTGCGATAGAAATATTCATAGTTTTTCCGCCCGTATCAGATGTACACATCGGCATACCGGATACGGGCATATTTGTTTCTGTTCAATACACACCTATTGCAAAACACATGCATATTTTCCCTATACTCATAATCCATTACAGTTACGTCCAGTGCCCTCCACTTCAATGTATAACTAAAAGCATACCGTACGGCATATATGTGCAGGGACGCCAGTTTTTTATATGGTAAGGTATGCTCAAAACATAGATATCCGTTGATATCACATATGATTCGTGTACGGACAGTTATTTTTTGCACAATTCATTTTCCTGAGAAAGCCAGGGAATCTGAAACACATGGGAGTAAAAACATATTCGGTTTATATTTCATACATAAAAAGTATACAATTTTTTGCATACAATACTATTTTAACAA
>JBNJEI010000043.1:0-20221 GCA_051745755.1 Fibrobacterota bacterium | reverse complement strand
CACAAAACACAACTAATTTTTCGCCACAACAACTTTGCCAAAAGCGGTATCTCCCCTGTTTGTGGTTATTCGAAAATAGTACACACCGGGAGAGACAGTCTCTTTCCCGTCGTTCCTGTGGGTTCCGTCCCAGGTATCGCGCACTCGATTGGTACTGTGCGTTGTTCCACCTGCGGAACGTTGTTCATTATCGACAATACGGCAGACATAATCCAGATTGGCATCAAAAATATCAATGGTAACCCGGGAATCGTTTTTAAGCGAATAGACAAAAACTGCATTTTCGTATCTGTTGTTTAGTATTGATGGCTCGGCATAGATCTCACGAAGATCACCTTCAACAGGGCGATCCCTGCGAAACAGACGAAAATCAGGAACATCGCGCGCGGAATCAAAGTAATCCGTATACAATACCCCGGCATCGGTGGCAATGCTGAGAGCTGCCCCGGTCTCCCTCGGTGACACGGTAATCCCGTATATGGTTGGATCTGATGCAACAAAAAGAGTGTCGATGGCACGGGACATGGAACGGCTCAGAGACTGGGAAGGCACTGAATTCATTGCGTCATCATAGATGCGTATCCGATTCTTTTCGGTTTCTGCAAAGACAATAAGTGTATCACCGAAAATATAGTCAAAATCCAGCAGGGCCGCAACATGATGAGCGGCATATTCGCCAGGTGAGCTTTCATGAAGGATAAAAAAGGAATCCACAGCCTGCTCATCATCTTCCGGAGTACGATATGCCCAGAAAGCCTTTTGTCCCGACCCGGATCGTTTCACATCCACAAGGGAATATCCCTGCCGGGGAATACGTTCTTCCCACCGGGCGTTTTCCCGGTCGTATACCCAGAGATTTTCTGCCCCCGTAACCGCAAACAGGCTGTCTGAATCGGCAACCAGGGAAATAACAGACTGCTCTGCATCAAGGCTGTCCAAATCAAGCGCACCCTCCTGGGAAAAAAGCTCTATTGCTTCATCACCGGGACGCAGCTGCAAAAGGGAATCCCCGCTATAGTCGGCAAATAATATTCCGTTGAAATTAAGAGGAATAAACACCCCGGAATCAACGGCTGCACTGTTTTTCCCAAAACGCATCTCCCGACTGTCCTTTGTTGGAAAGGAAAGCGTAAAAGATTCGTCCCAGTCGGTGCGCGGAATACATACCACGCTGAGGCTGTCATCATAATACTGCTGAATACTGTGTATGGAATCTCCCTTTGAAAATGGATTTGGCACCCAGGCAGCGGGAGGTAAAGCAGAGTCCAGTCCCCACCGGGCAGGTTCAAGGGTATATTCAAAAAATGCCAGATCACGGATACCTGTAAAAAGGGAATCAGGAGCGGTAAATATAAAGGTTCCCGCATCATTCATGACAAAATGAGAATCACGGCCCTCAAAAAGAACATGCCCCGACTGGAGTATTTCATTGGAATCAAAGGAAATATTCCGTCCAAACTCAGCTGCTGATGCTGAGAGCACAATGGTACTCAGGAGGAAAAGGAATTTACCTGTTATCAATGACATGGGCATCCTCAGGAACGGAAAACTCAAACATTTCCTCAGAAACATCATCAACCTGCTCCAGAAGACCTATATCATAGGTACTGATATTATCGTCACGGTCCACAAGTATTATTTTGGCTATGGAGGATTCATCTCTGTGGCCGTGCACCTCTATGGACTTATACTCATAAACCATTTCATCATCATCGGGATCTTCCCAGTAATACACCAACTGATCGGAGTCTTCTCTACGGGTAAAATCATATTCGGCAAAACGCTGCAGCATATTTGCAGGATGAAAGGCGGGATCAAAATCAAGATAATCCTGAATAATAACCTGATTGGTATTTTCATTATACTGCCAGACTGTAATCCCGTCACTTACCCAGGTGGCCTTATCACTTTCAAAATAAAACCGGTCCGTGGAATTATCAAGCAGCACCATGCCTTCCCGTTCTGTGGTCAGCTCCCGAACATCCCAATAAATCTCAAGAGTATACTCAAACCGTACGGGGGAATTCAGATGGGGCTCTACAAGTTTTTCAAATCCGTTGGAAAAGAGTAGGGTCACAGCCGTAAACAAGAAAACCAAACCCCGGTATATCATATTTCTCTCCTGCCTTTCAGTGAATAAAAACCATATTAAACGCACATACAATGTATTATACTAACGAATAAGACACTGTAAATATTAGTCTTTTCCTCTCCCCCTGTAATATACAATAAATCCTGCAGCAGTAATCAGCCCACCGCCCAGAATCGTAAAAAAAGAAGGAATATTCTGCCAGATAAGAAAATCGATTATTACGGCAAAGATAATCCCCGTATAAAAATATACGGAAACCTCCGATGCCCTGCCCAGTCGATAGGAATGTGTCAGAAACAATTGTCCCGCCGCAGCACTTACACCGATTACCAAAAGACACCATAATTCATATACAGAAGGCATAACCCCGTAGAGCAGAGTAAAGGGTAACATTACCCCAACAGAAAACAGGGAAAAAAAGAAGACAATTGTTTCAGGTTTTTCGTACGATTTCAAAACACTGACAAGTATGTAGGCTGAGCCGGCAAAAAAAGACGCCGCAAGAGCAGCCAGAGCTGCCCAGAGAAACGATGGTTCCCACAGAGTGGTAAAACCCGGGCGGATTATCGCCAGAGCACCTAAAAAGGCCAGCAGCAACGCACATACAGTGTACAGCCTCAGTTTTTCCCCAAGAAACATCGTGGCAAGGAGCAATACCCAGAAGGGGGAAAGACGCATAAATATGGAGGCATCAGCTATGGTCAGATGCTCAATGGCATAGAATATCAAAAACACGCCCATAAGACCCAAAAAAGAGCGCAGCACAAGAAGTACACGTGATTTCGCACTGGTTCCAAAGAGGGGCAGGCCGGGAGTTTTACAGATCATCCAGAGTGTAATAGCCAGGGAGGTGAGATTACGTACAAACACCTTCTGAAAAACCGGAATATCAGGAATCACCTTTACCGCGGTCTGCATCACAGCAAAAGAGAGGGAGGCGCAAACCATAAAAACAATGGCCTTTCCCCGATCGCTGTGATTAGTCAACATCTATAAGATCATCCTCACTGATTTTGCCCGCCTGCAACATGGAGGCAATAAAGGAATCCACCAGCTCGGCATCAAATTGACTGCCCCTGCCGGCCTTTAATCTGCGCAGTGCCTCGGAATTTCCCAGGCTGTTTCGGTAAGGACGATTTGAGGTCATTGCTTCAAAAGCATCGGCAATATGTACTATGCGGGCGCCGATGGGAATATCTTCACCCGTAAGCCCCTGTGGATAACCCGATCCGTCCTGATGTTCATGGTGATAGAGTATTATGGGTTTTAGATCGCGCAGAAACGGTACGTCTTTAATGATGTCGGCACCCAGAGATGGATGGGTTTTCATAAACCCGTTATATTCAGCAGGCGTCAGGGGCCCCGGTTTGTTGAGAATAACCCCGGGAATACCGATTTTACCAATATCATGCAACAGACCGCCGTCTTTGACCGCCTGAATATATTCTTCATCCAGGTTGATGTATCGGGCCAGAATTTCAGAAAAAAACATAACGTTTTCCGAATGACCGTGCGTATAGGTATCCTTGGCATCAACTGCAATTGCCAGGGCCTTAATGGTGCGTATATAATTTTCCTTAATATCGTTGAAGAGCTTTGCGTTGGTTAGGGCGATTCGGGTCTGATTGATGATACCGCGCAGAAGTTTGAGGTTTTCCTCAAAATCAACATCTTTTTTATCCCATTTCAATACCATGGATCCAAATTCCATATCATCCCACATCAAAGGCACTAATTTTGAATATTCATAATTGCCGTCTGAGAGAGTGGTATGCTCAATATCATACACAGGCTCCATCTGTGTTTTTGCTGAAGAGACTTTCTCATTCCTGGTATATTCATTATAACAGTCTACAAGCTCTGTACATATTGCCTGGTTGAGGCTATCCGGAATTCCCGTATCTGTCCAGTAAAACAAAACCGCACCGCGCCGTTTTTTATAGAGTACTCCCACATAGCTTACATTAAAATAATTGCAGATTGTATCAATAAAGGAGCGAACAACATTTTCCGGATCCACAAGACCGACAAACTTCTCTGCATAATCGGAAATAAAGTGAAGATCTGAAATCCTTTTATTCAGAGTATTATAGAGCTCAACACTGCCCAGGGCATTTCCGATCTGCCCCGCAAGAATCTCAAGAAGACTCATCTCTATACGCCCATGGTCTCCCGCATCTTCTTTGCGGGACATACTTACAACCCCCTTTGGTACGCCGTTTATGCGAATTGGGGCAACAATGGTTATACCCTTTACGCCCTTTGCAAAGGGCAGGTTTTTGTAGGGAAAGGAACTTCCATCATAGAGAGCGATGGCACGATTTTTCCGAAAAACCCATTTGGCAATTTCCCATTCACTGTCATTTTTGCTGATATTGGTTTTTTCGGGCCCGTGATACTGTCCCAGGACCCGTACGAGATTGAGGTTTTTATCATCATCACTCAGCATTATATATCCCCGGCCTGCCTGGGTGGACCGCTGACATGAACGCAGTGCAATATCCATTACTTCTTCATAATCATGAGTGCTGCTGAGCTTATTTGAGACCGAGTGAATAGAAACCAGTTCGGACAGTACATTGGAGCTTTTATATTTGTTAACAACATCAAGGGTTTCCTGAATTTTATCATAGAGAAGAGAAAGTGAGAAGGGTTTAATAATATAATCCTGAGCACCATTATGAATGGCCTCAATCATGGTATTTATATTGGGGTCGCCCGTGGTAATAATTATGGGAATTATCTTGTCCTTTTGACGAATCAGCTTTAGAAATTCCAGACCGGACATACCGGGCATATTGATATCCACAACAATCACATGGGGATAATCAGAATCCATTATATTCAATGCTGCTTCACAGTTATGTGCCGCTATGGAAACAAAATCTCTTTTCTCAAGGTATTTCTGTATTGTCCGGCACAACACTGAATCATCATCTATTACTAATATTTTTTTTCGGTTTTTTATGTTCATACACCATTCTTTGTCAGCAATCGTTGTTTGTTGGCCATATATTATAATCTAATACAAAATAATTTCAAAAAATATAATTTATTATTTTATTTTAAACTAGGGCCTGCAACAAATACTGTGATTGGAGAAACAATGTTTTACAATACTTCCACAAACCTTAATACCGCCGTGAAAGAAAAGCTCATTCCTGAACTGGAGTTGCTTGAGAACCCACTGAAAAATTCCGGGGTTATTCGCATTACTTTTCCGGAGTTCACCTGCGTATGTCCCAAAACCGGCTATCCCGACTTTGGAACAATTCAACTCTATTATGAGCCCGATGCCTGCATTGTGGAATTAAAATCATGGAAATTGTTTCTCAATTCATTCCGTATGGTGGGAACCTACCATGAGGCGGTCACGGACTTTATTTTCACCACCGTAAAAGAAACCATTGCCCCGAAGTGGGCTCTGCTTCTGGGGGATTTTTTCCCCCGGGGAAATGTAGACACATCCGTGGTGCTTGAAACCCCGACTCCGCGCCCCGTAAGCGCCTCAACCCTCTTTAGTGACACCACTCCCCACAGCACGGGGTTTCATTCATAGTATGAAATGGACACTGGTGCTCTTACTGTATCTTGGGCTGAACGCCTGCGGCGGCCAAAACCTCCAAAAACACAGCAGGGTATTTTTTAAGTATTCAACAGTCATAGAAATTTCCCTGTATTCTCATAATTATTCACCCGGGGTATGGCGTGACATTGAGACCATACTGAATACATACAACAGGCGCTACTCCCCCGTAGATACAGCTTCTGCAGTGTATGATCTAAACCACCGGAAGAATGATACCCTGAGAATCCACGAAGAACTCTATGAAATGATTCATACGGCAAAAACATACCACGAGCTAACCCGCGGCGGCTTTGATATTACACTTCAAAAACTGAAATCCTTTTGGAGCTCCGGAAATCCGGATCAAAAGGTCCCTGCCCTGAACAGCCCCGAAAGTGAAAAAAAGGTGCAACAGCTTCTGCGTCACACGGGTATGGACAAAATAACGCTTTTGGGTAACAACCACATCGCATTTGCCTCCTCCGAGGTCAATATAGACGTGGGCGGCATTGCCAAATCCTATGTAATGCGAGCAGTAAAAAACCACCTTGACAGCCTGAAAATTGAGAAATACCTTATATCCTTCGGAGGTGATATCCAACTGCGCAGCAGCACTGCAGACGCCTTTACTGTGGGAATACAGCACCCCCGAAACAGCAGTGGTTCGCAGGAAAAACTCCTTGGCACACTCTCAGTGAAAAACGGGGCGGTTTTTACCAGCGGAGACTACGAAAGATACCGGCTCGACTCCGCAGGAAAAAGGATACACCATATACTGGATCCTCACTCCGGATTTCCCGCAGACCAAAATCAAAGTCTTACCATTATCGGCCCCGACCCCGTTGCAGCTGATATTCTTTCCACGGGCCTATTTTCCAAGGATGCAGATACCATTCACAGTATTATGAAAGATATGAAGTCCTTTGAATATCTTGGTGTGGAAAAAGATGGAACGGTGTTTATGTCCGAAAACGCACCCGCAATGAATTAATACCTCATTCAGCTCACACACGGTGCCTAAAAAGATCCTGCAGACAAGAAGCAGAACTAACTTAATGGCTTCCTGAAACGTATCCGGACAGTATACCGATTGCACGATAATATGGCCCCGGGTAATAGCGGTATCCATCACTTGTATGTACTGCTATACAGGCAAAAAATAATAGATTTTGGCCCCCATCATGTACGTTCCACGAATATCGGGGGAATTACCGGTTAATTCCAGTAAAAGGTGGTACCCAGTTTATAGCTGCGTTCAAGATCGGAGGAGTTTTCATAGGCAAAATCAAGGGAAACCGTCTCAAAAAGATGAACTCCCGCACCGAAAGCAGCACGTTTTTTATCGTTAAAACCTGCACGGAACGCAAGGTTGCGATAGGAGAATTCCGCCCCGTAGTGAGCACCGCGAAACAACAGCCCCATATCACTTAAAACCGAACGATGCTCTACGTCAGCCTCAAAGAGATCCCCGGAAGTCCAGTCGACATACCCCGCACCTGAATTACCAAATAAATCCGGTGTTTTATAGGACACGACCAGCTCTGTCTCAGGGGAAAAACCAAAGCGGTATCCAACCCCCCCATACCCCTTTGGAAGTCCCTGTTCAGAATATTCTGCATTCCAATACATCAGATGAGTGGTAACATCATTAATATGGCCGGAAACATACAGATCCTCCCATAAAACTGCCAGCATCCCCATATCAGCACTGATCCCATGACCCGTCCACGATATCAGCCGGCGTCTGTTCATATGAAGGTTGGCGCCGCCAAAGACTGACAAATAATCCGCAAGGGCAAATTTACGTGAATACCCCAGGGTCATATAGATTTCAGAAGCACTCTCATGGGTAATTTCATACTCAACGGGCACCCCGTCATCATCAAAAATCGCCGTAACGGAATCAATGCCGGGTACAAAGAGATAGGCAAGAGAGACAGAAACTGACTGCGCGGTATCAACGGGGAGAAGAACCGAAGCTAACCCGCTGTTAAAGCTGTTGCTGTAGAAATTACTGTACCCGGCATAAATGCTTTTGTCCCGGGGTGTGAACAGGGTTGCAGGATTTGCCGTTGGCTGTGCCACGGTATTAAAGGCAATGGACGCCTCCCCCTGCGCACTGTATTCAGGAGTCACCCAGATTTTGCTGTTGACATTGGTATAATAGGCGGTTGACCCAAACAGTGTACCGGCACAAAGAAATATATATATTATTAAACGCATGTTTATCCCAGACCTCACTTGACATATATTATAAAATAATTTAATATTGATACATGTATTAAACAAATCGGGTAAATATTTGAAAAAAGCTTTTATTACAATTCAGTTTCTCCTTTTATCTCTGCTTTTTCTTCCTGTTTCTGCAGATATAATCTCCCCCGCCCCCGGGGATTTTATTCAGTCTGACATCTGCACCATATCCGTGGATGCATCCAAAGACCTTGACAGTATCTCCTTTGCAATCAGTTATTACAATGAAAACGCCAGGCGTATCAAAAAACATATCGCCACTCTGACATCCAGTCCGTACACTATTCACTATAATGTATCAGACATTCCAAACCAATACTATACCGGTGCAGAAATTTCAGGCCGCTATTACCGTAACGATACACTATTAAGACGTTCAAGGGTTTCTAATATTTACATCTTTTCCAAAACACTCAAAGAAAAATCAAGATTCCCCTTTTACCAGGCAGCATATACCCCTGAAAAAACAACCCGCGTATCGGAGGACTCCACCTATGAAATCTCCGCCCATTCAAAGCATACAGAAAATCACTTTATTGCCTCTGCCTCTGTCTCCGCCCTTTCAAAACCGGAAAACCCTCTTCCCGATTATGCCCACTTCTTTATAGATTATTCCGCTGCTCAGACCCCCTATGTTCACGAAGATGTCCTGCATTTCAGAATTAACCTTGACGACCCATCTCAAAAACCCCACCTGATTTCACGCACCCTCGCTCCAGATTATTCCTATGAGATATCCTCATTACCCTTTGATATCCCTGTGGAGATTAACCGTGATGACACAACAATCAGCACAACTCTGAATATTCCAACATTGTTCATGGGCAACACTATCCCCGATTCGGTGGGAATGAATATTATTTTCAGCTTTCCCGATACACACATTCCGGATATATCTCTGATATCCGGAACAGAATTTGCACAAAAAGCCCCCATAGCCTATCCGCACTGGATAAAAACAGAAAAAAACACCCTGATACTCTCTTCGCAGGTTCTCTTTATCCTATCTCTCACTGGCGGAATCTTTGCAGCAGGACTTCTGTTTATAATTCAAAAACGGCTTCGGCTTCGTATGGCACAAAAAAAAGGTGAACTTCTGGAAAAAATTGTTGCCCATGTGGACGATAATATCTTACGCGATGACCTTACAGCAGAATCTGTGGCTCGACATTTTAAGGTGCCGAAGAAACTTATACCACAGGCTCTCAAAATAACCCGGGATACAAATTTTCAGCAATACGTCCTTGCACGGCGACTTGAAGTAGCAAAGGAACGCCTCGTATCATCATATTCAAATGAAATAACCATCGCCCGGGACTGTAACTTTCAAAGCATAGCGGAAATGGAAAAGGTGTTCCGTCGATACGTTGGTAAAGCTCCGTATCAATACCGGGAACACAACAGTATCGATGCCCCCAATTAAATCTTACCAGTAAAACACATAGCCGTCACTGTAAAACTCTGTATGTCCGTCGTCCAGAACATGAAGAAGCACCGGATACTCCCGGGCCAGTGCAATAAGCTGAGCATGAAAATCCTGCGAATGTTTTCGATCATAGAGTATTCTTCCGGGTAAAAGGGTATAAAACATTTCACTGTGTACCATATTCCACTCAGTATTCACCACCAGCACATCACTTCTTTGCACCGTGTCTGTTCCGCGAATATCATCTGAAAGGGCGATAGTTACCACGGTGGTATTGCATACAATCCGTATGAGTATGCCGAATTCACTGCACACCGTTTTAATATATGCCTGCTCCTCCTGTGCAGCCTCAGGAGAAAAGAAAATGGTTGATGTGTCTTCTCCGGTAAATGTAACCACTCTTCCGGAAAAGTCACTGGCAGCAATACGGTCCAATGACGCTTCGTCTCCTGAGGTCAGTATTATATCAATGGGAAGAAGTTTATTCAGATCTTCCTTGACAGACCGGGCAATCAGTACCTTTTTTTCTGCCGTACTCACCACCACATGAAGCTGTGAATCCGTTTTCAGTATTTCATACACCAGTGGTGACGACCTATCCAGCGACTCAGGAGAACATACAAAAAAGAACATAAGCCAACTACAGAGAACGACGAATCTTACCATTAAAAACAACTCCTTTTGATTGCGGTGAATTCAGTGGTATTCCAACATCAAAGGAATACCAATTACCGTGCGGCGAAGCATAGCGAAAGGTTCCTCCGGTAAAGAACCGGGGCAATGCACCGCATGTAAACTGCTTTCTGAAAAACACTGAAAGCGATTTTACCCATCCCCGGCCTGATAAAAAATGCAATTCCTCCCTCACGGTGCTTTTTTGCCAGTGATAATCCTCAAAACGATGTGTGGAAACAACCGCCGGCTCAAATCGCCGCTGCTCACCAAACCGCCACCGAATCCTGAGGGAAAGCAGATCTTCATAGGTGCAGTTTTCAAAAATACCGAACTTTTCTCTCTGAAGGGAGATGCGCCCATAAAACGGAGAATACACCGTAAGGTTTTTTCGCGCACGAAGATAGTGCTGACCGGATGAAAACACCCCTTCATATTCGTGACCAAATCCCCTGTGAGTTTTTCGGATATGTCCTTTTTTTTCTATGGAGACTACTGCAGCATTTAAAGTATCCAGGCGTTTTGAATACGATGACACCTGGGATGAAAATTCTTCCCGGTACCCCGTCCCCGCAACACTCAAACGATACAGACCGGTTCGTCCCTCGTTTCTGTATTGTATTTCCCCCAAAACAGCCCCGTTGCCGTTTTCGTCCATGGCAAGGTGAATAAAATCATTTTCTCTTTTCATATGGGTAAAAAATGCAGCGGAGTGATGAATATCGTTATAAAACAGCCCCGCACGGAAAGTAGTTCCTGCATTTTTATAGTGAATCATTGAAGAAAAAAGCTGATTTCTGTTACGGGAATGAAACAGAGTGTATAAAGATAAATTGTCCTGATAAAAACCAGCCAGTACACCGTTCCATGTTTTCTTTCCGGGTGTAAGAAAGGTTATGCCGGAATCCCCAACAGCGGAAAATTTGCGGGTATTTCCCCATACAAGAGGATTTTCAGGAGGTGTAAAATTCCCCGCTTCCAGCATTATTTTATCCCTGAAATCAGTGGAGACAACTCTTTCACGCCAGGAAAACCCCGTGTCCTCCAACACTATACCGGCCTCGACAGAACCAATATTCTGATGGGTAAGCCTAAACCGGGAGCGGGCACCGCTGTGTCCGTAATAACTGTTTATACGATTTTGAAAATACACAGTACCGGATACATCCCGGTCTCCGCTGCGGTATTCAAATGAAATCATATGTGCATAGGGCTGTATCTCAGGATAATCCGCATACAGGGAATCCTGTAATGCACGGGTGAAGGGATAATACTTTCTCAGCGAATCCGGCGAAGGAAAAAGTGCCGGATCAATATGTCGCGACAGGGGAATAAACCGCTCCCACCCCTCAATAAGCGGAGCCACGGGAGTGATAAGTATATCTTCATAGGCACGGGCTTCCTCCGCGGATAATAGACCCTGTGTATAATAATCAACCACTTCGTCAGAGGATCCAAGAATCAGTTCCCCCGATACGGAGGAGATACATCCGCATATCCAGAACCATATTAGGAGTATATCTTTGCTGTTCATGCTGTATGTTTTGTATGGTGCGCGTATAGGGTATAATAATAATGTATATTATTGCAAAAATGTAATGAGAAACAGTATGCCAAAAATAATACACACAATATCACGGGCCGCAGCGGCCACCCTATTGATCTGCCTGATCTGTACACCGGTGTACAGCCGTACAGTGCTGGTATTAAGCGGGGGAGGCATTCGGGGTTTTTCACATATTGGTGTTATACAGGCCCTTGAAGAAAACGATATCACCCCCGATCTTATCATTGCCACAAGCATGGGGGCAATAATCGGTGGACTGTATGCCAGCGGACTTGGCAGTGAAGAGATTCTTGCACTACTGGAAAACACAGATTTTCGCCGCCAGCTCAAAGCGGTACCGCAAAAACGGCAGACGTCCATAACAGATCGCCATTTAACTCCCACGCCCTTTCTCGAAATCCATCTGGACAACGATTTTACACCTCAGATTCCATCATCGCTTTTAAATGCCCAGCTAATCTACGACCAGCTAACCCCGCATATCGCACCGGCCCTTCAAAGAGCACGGGGGGATTTTGACAGCCTGCCAATACCCATTCGTATTGTAACAAGCGATTTGGTACACGGCGGATCCTGTGTTTTTGAGGAAGGGGATATGGTAACAGCCATAAAAGCTTCTTCTGCGGTACCTTTCGCCTTTGCCCCCGTAGCCTACAACAACACACTCCTTATTGACGGCGGCGTAACAGATAATCTCCCCGTACTCCCCGAATATATTTCAGATTCTGACATCGTCATAGCCTCGGATGCAACTGCTCCTCTGTTTACCCGTGAAGAACTCTCCAGCCCCATAAATATGGGCCTTCAGGTGGTGGGGCACACCATCCAGGCCAGGAAAAAAACGCGTATCGCCCGTGCGGATATTCTTATCCGTCCTCCATTGCTTACGGCCTCAGGCAGAGAATCAGATGAAATTTATGATGCCATAGACGCGGGATACAAAGAAACCATTCGCATCCTGAAACAATACCGCAGGTCAGAAGAGTTGTGTGCACCACAGGAAAACACACAAAAACCGCCCCTCACTCCCATTGACACAATCATTGTACGGGGAAATACGGTCACCCGCAGCAGTCTGATTACACGCTTTGTCCAAATTGACAGGGGTGACACCCTTACCGAAGAAGCTCTGAGGCAAAGTCTGAAATCTCTTTACGGCACAAATTTATTTTCCACGGTTAACATATATCCCGAAAACTCGACTCTTTTTGTCAATGTAGAAGAAAAGGAACGGTTTAAGATATCCTTTGGTGCCCGTGCGGACAACCACTACAATGCAGAATTTTTTTCTGCTCCGGAAATATCAAATCTATTCGGCCTGGGCACCAAGCTCCAGTTCTATGGCCAATACGGACGATACCGGGAGAAATACGCCCTCAATCTCTCCGGAAGTTTTCCCATGGCCTCAACCATTCACAGTAATTATCTGGCTCAGGCCTATATCAGCTTAAAGGACATGGTAAAGCGGGAGGTGGTTGATTCTGTCATCTCAGAAAACGGAGAACCCTACGATACGGTATCCCTGGTGACTTACAATGAAACAGGCATCACCAAGGCAGGCGGAGTTATCGCAGGAGGCATTGACATCAGTAAAACCATACAATGTCTTGTGGGAATAAAATTTGAATCTGCCACAATATCTCAAAGCACAAATATTACCATACCTTCCATTAACAGTAATCTGCATACCTATCTTTGGAGTTCCTTTATATTTGACACCTATGAAAAGACTCATTTCCCCGTTACGGGAAATCAGCACCTTTTCTGGGTTATTTCAGGGGCCCGGAATATCGATATACCGGCTTCGTCATTTATGTTTTCAGGAAAACACACCAATACCCATTCCTTTGCCCAGGATTTAGTTTCCCTGACACCGGAAATTCAGTATATCTGGGTGGATAAAACCCCGGGTGTAACGGCCCAAAACCACTTGGGAGGCTCGCGGCACAGCTCTTTTCATACTCCCTCTGATGTACATATAACCATTCCCTTTGCGGGTATCCGTGAAAACACGGTACCCATAGAGAAAATGGCCCGTATTTCTCTGGAAAACAGACTTCGCATGGGAACAACACCGTTTTACCTGAGCACCTTCATAGATGCAGGTACAACCTGGGCGGCCCATGAGACATATACCTTTAATGATCTTGCAGACCATGCATCCCTGGGCCTTGAAGTGGAAGCTGGTTTTGCAACCCCCGCAGGGCCCCTGCGATTTTCCTGGAGCAGACTGCTCTATAATGGATTCCCCGGTGAATTTGACTTGTCCCGGAATCCTCTGTTTCGACTTTCCTTTGGACACAGTTTTTAACGGGATGCCCCTATGAATAAACCCATACTCCTGCATTATTATATAACTGAAGCCTGCAATGCAAAATGCATCTTCTGTGATATCTGGAAAAAAAAATCCCCAGCCTTTGCCCGAATGGAACATGTGGAAAAAAATCTCCGTGATGCCGGAAAAGCGGGATGTAAGTTCGTCGATTTTACCGGAGGAGAACCTCTGCTCCACAGGGATCTGCCCGCATTTCTCTCCATGGCAAAAAAAGCGGGATATATTACCTCAGTTACCACCAATGCCCTCCTCTTTGAAAAAAAAGCCCCTCTTCTCACAGGAAAAATCGATCTTCTTCATTTCAGCATCGATTCCGATAACCGGGAACAGCACAATCACATTCGTGGGGTATCATCCTTTGATGCAGTTATACAGGCTGTTGATACCGCATTGAAACTCAATATGAAGCCCGATCTGCTCTTTACCTATACTGCTGACAACATCAACAATATCCAGGGAATCGTTGATTTTGCCAAAAAAAAGAGAATTATGCTTATTCTTGATCCCGTATTTACTCCGGGAAGTCCCGACCCGCTTTCACATACAATACATAATGCTGCCGCCGCAATTGCCAAAAAACACTCCCATGTGTATTTAAATAAAGCCCATCTAACTCTCAGAAAACAGGGCGGAAACAAGACAGATTCCCCCCGGTGTTTTGCTGTGGAATCGGCCCTGGTGATCCTACCTGATAATCGGCTGGCACTCCCCTGTTATCACAGGGCGGAAACACTTCTGAAAATCGACAACAATTTATCCGCCCTGCTGGAGTCCACCGCCAGAAAAAATCATATACATCTGCAGGGGAAGCATTCCTATTGTGAAAATTGTCACATAAACTGCTATTTTGATCCTTCATACAATTACAAAATCGACACCCTGTTTTTTCAAAGTATGGAAGCCAAAGTGCGGTATGGCATACAAAAATACATCGTTCAGAAAATCCCCTTTACGGGCTGATAAAAAACCGGTATTCAAGAACAGTTTTGGGAGTTGGAAACACCCAGGATTTTCACTTTTCATTAAAGTATTACATCACCCTGCCGATATATACAACAGGATTTAAAAATAAGGATGGTTTGTATGGGAGATATGTCAATAGGTAATATTAAAGGACTGCAATTGGCCGTAGAGGTAAACAGCCGCCTCCAGAAAAATGCCATGGACAATGTGGAGCAAAGCATTGGAAATCTGCTGGAATCCATGCCGAAATCGGCAAATCCTGCTCATCTGGGAAACACCCTGGACATCAGAGCGTAAGCATTTTATTCAAATTTTTTTTCGTCGCACGGGGAAGACTGGAAACAGTCTCCCCCTTTTTTATATGCAGTACGGATAATAATTACTGAATATTTCACAAAAAACTTTGCATATGGGTGTAAACAATATACCATATTATTAAAAAGGTCCTCAAAGTATTTCCAAGGCAGTTAAGCTACCATGAAAAAAGAAAATCGACTTAATTTCGGTGTTTTCCTCTCAACCATAGAAGAACCGGGGCAGAATCAGGTCTGGAGAGGAATAGAGGAATACTGCAGAAAGAATAACATTGACGTAACGGCATACATATCAATTTTTCAGCAGAAAACAGGAAAGCTGGAGGAACATTATGATATTATCTTTGATGCCATAAAAACAAATACCTGCCTGGATGGACTGATTTTTCTCAGCGGCTTTATTGCAGAAGAAATAGGTACAAAGCCCCTGATCGCATTTATGAATGAGGTTTCCCATATTCCCCATGTCTCTATTGCCGGCTCAGCTCAAAACGAAATATCCTTTCTTTCAGACAATAAAACCGGCACATATTCCCTTGTGGAACACCTTATACGGGATTGCAACTGTAAAAAAATCGCCTTTGTATGCGGCCCTGACAGCCACGAAGAAGCGCAGGCGCGCTTTGAAGGATACCGTGAAGCCCTACGCGACAACAAGTGTACATACACCGATTCCCGAATAATCCGTGATTGCCAGTTCAGTGTAGAAGACGGAGAGCTGGCTGTACAGAAACTTCTGGATAGAAAGGTGGAATTTGATGCCATTGCCGCCGTGGATGACGATACGGCGATCGGTGTTTTGCAGGAGCTTGAGCGCCGGGGAATTTCTGTTCCCGATGATGTACTCGTGGGGGGATTTGACAATTCTGAAATGTCCCAGATCATTACCCCGTCCCTGACCACCCTGAGCCAGCCCTTTTTTGCACTCGGATATAATGCCGCCGAAGCTTTGAAGCAGCTTCATCTGAATCCGGACATAAAAAAGGAAAATCATTACGTAACACCGGAACTGAAAAAACGGGAGTCAACAGGAAGCATTGACGTTCCATTCACAGAAATTGCCACGCTTTACGACAGCGAAACAACCTCCTTTCGCGATGTTTTTCATAAATCTGCAACGCAGCATTTTATTGAGGCTGGATATCTGAATCAACCCGTTGAAAAATGGCTTAACAGAATAATTGAACGAATCACCTCCCCTGACTTTGACTCAGACGATTTTGTAAAAATGGTCAACCAGGCCATAATCCGCTCGCAGAAGAATAATCTCGACCTTTCAATATGGCGCGATGTGCTGAATATACTCCTGAAATCAGCAATCACCTTTCAGGAAACTATTCCAACACCGCTGTATACTATTTTTTATACCGTTGAGCATATTTTCCGTGTTATCAATGCCGTGGAAATACGGTATGAAAAAAACAAACTCAATAATCTTGTTATATCACAATGGGAGTTGCGGGGGCTGGTTGAAGACATCATTATGTCCTTTGATTATCATACCCTCACAAAAAGCCTGTTGAATGTCCGTGACAATATCGGCATTAATTATATCCATATATTCCTCTATGAAAAACCGATTCAATACGATGAATGGAAAAAACCGGAAACCGTAAACAACATATTGAAAATTGATAGCACAGGGGTACGGGAGTTTGATATAAACGAACAGAAAACACCCTTTGAGAAGATTGAAACAGCGGATGATTTCTCCTCCAATTCATCCCGAAAAACAATTTTATATATGCCCATATTCTTTGATAAGGAGCAAAACGGTATCCTGCTCCTTGAATACAACAAAAATATCGCCATTGAAACCTACGAATCACTAAGGATGGGTATATCCACAGCTATTAAAGGGGCAGCCCTGATTAAGGAAGTACAGAAAATCTCAATCACAGACGATTTAACCGGCTTATATAACAGACGGGGATTTCTGACGCTCTCCTATTCACGCCTGGCCCGTCTGAAACGAACCAATACCATGGGCGGCCTGATGTTTATTGACCTTGACGGTTTAAAAATTATCAATGACAGCCTCGGCCATAAGACGGGAGATGCGGCAATAACAGCAACGGCAGCTATTTTAAAGCAATCCGTGCGGGAGGAAGATATCATCGGCAGAATCGGTGGAGATGAATTTACCATATTTGCCTCGCAGATAGATACCAAAACCATCAGAATAATTGTTAAACGTATTCGCAGCAATTTCGAGAAATACAATGAAGAACACCCGGAAAACACCTTCACTTTAAGCTGTAGCATCGGCTTTGCCATTTTAGACAGCTACACAGAACGGGATTTCAATGTAGTACTTTCCAAGGCTGACAGCCTTCTCTATGAAGAGAAAAACAAAAAGCGCAAAACGGGAATCAGCAGAAAATAAAAAAACCTTGCCCCCCCTCCCTAAAAAGATGTATATTAACGCCGAATTTGATCTTTAAAATGTAAAAGATAATTTGTGCACCCTTCGTCTAGTGGTTAGGACTCAGGGTTTTCATCCCTGCAACAGGGGTTCAATTCCCCTAGGGTGTACCATTTTATCTCAACTGTAATTATGTGATGCACCCTTCGTCTAGTGGTTAGGACTCAGGGTTTTCATCCCTGCAACAGGGGTTCAATTCCCCTAGGGTGTACCACTATTACATCATTTTATAATAAAACACGCCTCTCTCCTGATTCCGGAGGGATTTTTATTTATTTTATCTCAAAGAATATTCATTCATCCAAGGTTGGTACCATGGTATTTTTAGCGCTGCTCTCAGTACTGCTTTTTTCAGGCTGCACCGGTATTTCACATCGAATAAACACGGAAATTGCCGATTCCCTTACCCAAAACGAAAGTTCGGTGTTTTCCCGGGACGATGATCCTGAATTTATCAAAGACGCCCTTCCCTTTGGTTTGAAGCTGTATGAATCCCTTCTTGAAGAAAACCCCGATCACCGTGGTCTTCACGCCACCCTTGCTGCGGGCTATACTGCCTACAGCAACCTGTTTCTCCACCTGCCGGCTGATACCCTTAACGCAGAATTGGAGGATCAAAAAAAACACCTGAGAAAGCGGGCAAAAAATCATTATCTTCGTGCCCGTACCTACGCCATCAACGGACTTTCATTAAAATACGATAATTTCATGGGCGCCCTCTCATCCAATTCCGATTCACTCCTGCCGCTGCTTGACAGCAGCGATGCAGACCTGCTGTACTGGGCAGGCATTTCATGGATGGGGGCTTTTGCTGTTGACAAGGGAAATATGCGCCTTGCACTGTCCATGACAAATGCAAAAAAACTTCTGTTTCGCCTAAAAGACATTGACCCTGATTACGGAAGCGGTTCCCTGGACAATTTTTTTATTGACTACTATGCAAATGTTCCTTCAGCACTGGGTGGAGATCCGGATTCAGCCCGCCATTATTTTGAACGGGCGACGCAGGACACGGCACTTGAAAGTCCTCTGCCCTATATCACTTACGCCCGTTCAGTATCAGTCAAAGAGAATAACCCGAAAGAATTTGTACAGCTCCTGGAAAAAGCCTGTTCAATTCCCCCGGAGGACGACCCTGACAATCTTTTGATACGAACTGCAAAACAGCAGGAAGCAGAGTGGCTTTTGCGAAACGAAAACTCTTTTTTCAATTAAACCAAAAAAGATATTAAAGTTTTCCCTGTTTATGCCGATATATATATTGGAAGTAGTGTACCATCAGCCGGGAGGCTATTATGCGTATAAATAATGTAAACAGATCATTTTTTAATCGTGAGCAAAATAAGCTGCAAAACGCCCTTATGAAGCTATCCTCGGCACAACGGATAAATTCCTCCGCGGACGACGCAGCGGGACTTGCAATATCTGAGAAACTCAGCAGCCGTATACGGGGGTTCAAAACTGCCGGGCGAAACGTCCAGGACAGCATGTCAGCCCTGAATGTTGCAGACGGGGCAGGAGATCGTGTTACGGATATACTCCAGCGCCAGCGTGAGCTCTCACTTCAGGCAACCAACGGTACCCTCTCAGATGATGATCGTGCCATGCTTGATACAGAATATCAACAGCTCAATGAACAGATTGAGGACATAGCGCGCAACACAGAGTTTAATCAACAGAATGTTGCTGACGGAACGGGGCTGGGCGATGGCAATCAGAATACCACAACCGGGCCGGACGGAGGTGACACTGTGGAAATGCCGCAGGTGGATTTCACTCCGGACAATCTCGGCATTGCGGATACGGGCATAGGAACCCTTGAAGATGCACAAACGTCTCTCGGGGCTATTGATTCCGCACTGGAAAGTGTAAATGAACAACGCTCCGGTATTGGGGCATCCATAAACCGCTTCAGTTCAACCGTGGCGAACCTTGAAACGGCTCAGGTTAATACCGCTGCCGCTGAATCTGCCATTCGTGACCAGGACATGGCCCGCGGAATCGCTGAATTAACACGAAACCAGCTGCTCAACGAAAGTGGACGCAGGGCATTTTCAATGTTTAGCGAAATCAGCAGCGACCATGTGATGAATCTGCTTCAGTAACTATTTACAGGGAATCCAGAAGCAGCTGCAGTTCACGAATAAAGTGCTCATCAGTGAGCATTTTCTCAGTCTTTTTATAATCCGAAAGCGGAACACCGGAAATCTTTTTCAGCTTATTCCGTGCTCCCTGAATGGTATACAGCTCCTCATAGAGGAGATACATAATTTTTTCAATAATATCCAGGTCCTTTTTCTGATACCTTCGATTGCCTCCCTTGGTTTTTCGCGGCCTGAGAAGAGGAAATTCCTTTTCCCAAAAACGCAGGACATGCTGCTCAACACCAAATATACGGGAAGCCTCGCCAATGGTATAGTACTTCTTATCCACGGAACCGACTACTCCCGCTCAAAGGATAATCCCGCACGCAATTTAAATGTATTGGGCGCCTTATTATTTGAACCGGAATACCGTATTTCAAAATAGGGAGACATCCGTGAAGAAATCCGAAACTCACTGCCGGCATAAATATCCGCTCCCAGACCGGCCTGAGTAGTACCGCC
>JBNJEI010000042.1:0-20380 GCA_051745755.1 Fibrobacterota bacterium | reverse complement strand
CTTTTCCATGGTGAGTTCCCGTACGTCTTCACGGGGAATTGTTTCTTCTGTGACCGGTGCGGTTTCCGGATTCATTGTATGCAGGAAATTTTTTGCAGAGTGCGCATCGAACATGACACCAAAAAATAGTGTCAGGATATATTTTTCATCCCGTGACTGTGGGGCGTGCAGGGCATCAATGTCGGTCCAGCCATAGAGATAGGCCAGTTTCTACACCGTAACAATGGCATGATAAAAAAACTGCACCAGGTCCGCCGGAAGGGTTGCAGCATACCACCATTTTCCCGGAAGTCCCGATGCGGCGGACAGTGCGGTTACTCTTCGTTTATGGCTGCTGATAACGGCCCGGGCAATGTGGTGAATACGATACTGGGGAATGTGGGCCCTGGCCGGAGTAGTGCTGATTGCCTGTTCAATTTTCTGCGGTGCAGCATAGGGACGTAAAAGGGTTCTCAGATATTTTTCACGTCCAACCCGTGCTCCGGGGAGAGAAAGGGCGGTATTCAAAACGGTGTTCCAAACCTGTGTTGATAGTTCCATGGGTGATTTCTCCGGTATTACAATTTTTTTCTCAACCACACGCCTCGTATAAAAATAGTAATCAGAAGGGATACCGGGGGGAGACAGTTTCAGAATTCAGTTTTTTACTGCGGGAACACTGCCGCAATTTTCTCAGGGAGTATGGGCGATTATCACCCGGTCCCGCCCAGCGAGATCGGTGTGACACTTTACATTCTGCCAGCCTGTTTCAGAAAGAATATTTGAAACGTCCTGTTTCTGATCCCACCCGATTTCAAGATAGAGTCTTCCCCCCTTTTTCATATGCTCCGGGGCGGTGGTGGCAATGATACGATAAAAATCCAGACCGTCTTCACCGCCGTCAAGAGCGGTATGGGGCTCAAATTCAGACACGGATGAATCGAGGGATTGAATATCTGCACGTCTAATATACGGCGGATTGCTGATGAGTATATCAAAGGATTTCAGGGGGCGTAGTGCGGAGAGACCATCCGAGGCAAGAAGGCATAGGCCAACGTCACAGTTTTTATGGGCCGTAAAAAGAGCATGGGGAGATATATCCAGGGAGATAATGCGCCACAGGGGACGCTCTTCATAGAGGGTCTGACAAATAATGCCGCTGCCGGTTCCCAGTTCAAGGACCCTGCGGGAGGCAGTGCCTTCGGCATCCAGGCATGCTGCAACAAGGGATTCCGTATCCTGTCGCGGTATAAGTGTTGCAGAGCTGAGGTGGTAATACTTATTGTAGAAATAGCTTCTTCCGATAATCAGGGCGAGGGGAGTATCAGTATTTTTGAAGGCGGTGAGTATTTCCTCTGCCTTGCTGCGCTGGGTCACAGATATCTCAGCATCATACTCATGGGAGAATATCCGCTGTACGGAAACGTTGCAGACCTCCTCAAGAATACGTTCTGCGTCCTGACGCGGCGTTCCGGATATTTTCTGTGTTTCTCCGAAGAGATAGAAATACAGTTGGCGCGCCGTCATTATTCCGGAGGGGTTGCTTCTTTCAGTGCCTGCTGCATGGCTTCCTGGGACAGGGCATCAATAAAATCATCAAGATCACCGTTGAGTACAGCTTCCAGTTTGAAAACAGAAAAATTAATCCGGTGATCGGTCACCCGTCCCTGGGGATAATTATACGTTCTGATTTTCTGGCTTCTGTCTCCGCTGCCGATCATGCTCATACGGCTTTCAGAATCAGCTTCGATTTTCTTTTGTCGTTCATGGTCATATAACCGTGTCTGGAGCACCTTCATGGCCTTTGCTTTGTTTTTGTGCTGGGATTTTTCATCCTGGCAGGTGACCACAACCCCGGAAGGGATATGGGTGATACGAACAGCGGAATCTGTGGTATTTACCGATTGCCCACCCGGCCCGCTAGAACGGTAGTAATCAAACTTCAGATCGCTTTTATCGATACTCACCTCAACCTCTTCGGCTTCGGGAAGCACAACCACTGAAGCGGCGGAGGTATGCACCCTGCCCTGTGATTCTGTTTTGGGAACACGTTGTACCCTGTGTACCCCTGATTCATATTTGAGAGTTCCGTAGGCGTTGTCCCCCTTAATCATCAGGGTTGCTTCCTTGAGGGCTTCAGGCTCAGTATAATTGGTGCCCATGACCTCCATTGCCAGCCCCTTCTGTTCACAGAAATACTGGTACATCCGGTAGAGTTCGTTAGCAAAAAGAGCTGCTTCCACGCCTCCCGTCCCCGCCCGGATTTCCAGAATAGCGTTCTTGTAGTCCGCGGGATCTTTTGGGACCATCAGCTTTTTTACTTTTTCTTCAAGATCAGGAAGTATTTCACCGATTTCCTCCAGCTCCATTTTTGCCATTTCAATCAGCTCAGGATCCTTTTCCTCCCGGACGATCCGTTGCGATTCTTCGAGTCTTTCAGCGGTTTCCTGGTATTTTTTGAGGGTGGGAAGCTTATCGTTGAGCTCGGTGTACTCACGGCCAACTTCTTTCATACGATGCTGATCATTGGCAAAATCCGGAGCTGCCATTTCTTTTTCAAGTCGGGCGTGTTTATCTATAAAAGCCTGTATTTTTTCTTTCATGGGATCACTCCTTTGTATACAAAAAAAGCGGGAGAAATGAGTCTCCCGCACTGTGATATCCGGATTGTCTGTATGCTACAGTTTGGCTGATTTGCCATACCGGGCTTTAAATCTGTCGATACGCCCTGCCGTGTCAATCATTTTTGATTTACCCGTATAGAACGGGTGGCATTTGTTACATATTTCAATATGCTTATCCCCGATGGTTGATCGGGTTTCTATGGTGTTTCCGCAGGAACAGGTGAATGTTGCCGCGGTATATTCCGGATGTATTCCTTCTTTCATCTCAAAGCCTCCAGACTTTTATATTTTACCCGCAAAAAATAAATGCCGGGAGAGGGTAAAATCAATAGAAGCGTAATATTTTTTAAATCGTGAGTAATTCCTCTTCCTCAGGGACGTGTATCGTGTAGCCCTTGCTCTGTACGGCGTCCTGAAAAAGCTCAATCTGCTCCGGTTCTCCGTGGACAAGAAAAATCTTTTTCAGTTTTTCCGGGCTGCATTGGTCAATATACTGCAACAGCTCGTGCCTGTCTGCATGGGCGCTGAAGGAGTCAATCCGTTTGATGTGACATCGTATTTTATGTTCCAGACCAAAGATTTTAACTGTGCCGGGTTCGTCCATTATTTTTCGAGCCAGGGTATGTTTTGCCGCATAGCCTACAAAAAGTATGGTTGCCCGCCTGTTTCCAATATTATTACGCAGATGGTGGAGAATCCGCCCGCCTTCGGCCATTCCCGATGCTGATATTATGACATGGGGGTAACTGATGGTGTTCAGGGATTTTGATTCGTCCACGGATTCCACAAACTTCATATTTCGAAAGGTGAATATGGAGCGGTGGTCATCCACAAAGATTCGCTTTGTCTCGCGATCGAAGAGATCGGCATGCCGGGCAAACACCTGAGTTGCGTTCCGTGCCATGGGGGAGTCGATAAAAATAGGTATATCCGGGATACGGTGATTGTCGTAGAGTTTATGGATGATATAAATCAGCAGCTGGGTTCTTCCCACTGCAAAGGCGGGGATAATCAGCTTGCCGCCGCCGTAGGCTACGTCGGTTATCATCTTTGCAATTTCGTCCTCCGTATGTTCAAAGGATGTGTGTCGGCGTCCGCCGTAGGTGGATTCCATTATAAGGTAGTCTAAATCCCGTAATTTATTGGGATCATGCATAAGAGGCATATGCGGCCGTCCGATGTCCCCGGAATACCCAACCCGATACTGCTTTCCCTTTTCGTTGATTTCAAATAATACACCGGCTGATCCCAGAATATGGCCGGCATCACGAAAGGTAACACTGATACCTTTTCCCAGGGAGAATGTTTCGTTGTATTCGTGGGTGGTGAACAGCGGCAGGGCTGCTTCAACATCCTTTTGTGTATAAATCGGTTTAAAGGGTGCCTTGTTCTGCTTGCGGCGGATCTTATTGACAAATTCAATATCCTTTTCCTGAATATATGCTGAGTCCATAAGCATTACTTCGCACAGCTCTTTGGTGGGGACCGTGGCATGAATTTTCCCGGAGAACCCCTTCCGAACAAGGTTGGGAATATTCCCTGAATGGTCGATATGGGCATGTGTTACAATGAGGTGGTCTATATGGGCCGGATCAAAGGAGAAATTCCTGTTTTTCTGAAATGTCTCTTCCCGTTTACCCTGGTAGAGCCCGCAGTCGATGAGAATACGCTGATCATTCACCTGCAGAAGATACAAAGAGCCCGTAACTGTCTGGGCGGCGCCGTAGAAACCAAATTGCATAGGTCCTCCTGGTTGCATTTTTTCAGATACACCGGGATGTATCACTGTATTCATCAAGTATACAATGATTTAGGAAAAGGGCAATAATAATTGAAGAGTGATGGTATATTTATGTATTTTTATCAGAGGAAGGACGGTTACATGTCAGAGACAGTACAGAACGGCTCAATACTGATAGCTTCCGGTGATCTGAGAGGGGAGTTTTTTGAAAAAACTGCGGTGCTTGTTGTTTTGCACACCGAGGAGGGATCCTTTGGCCTGGTTCTCAACCGGCCGGTACTGCTGCCCCTTTCGGAAGTGTTTTCCCCCCTGCCCCCTGCGGCATGCAATACACGTGTCTTTCATATCGGCGGCCCCGTGGGTGATGAGGAGCTCCATGTGGTTACTCTGACGGATTATCTGCCGCGGGATGAAGCAAAAAAGGCTGCCCGCCCCGGATTATCCTTTATGGAAGACCGTGAGGATATGGGACGTTCAGGCTATCCCTTTCTTCCCGGCGTGCGTCTTGGTGAGGGGGATGCCTCTCTTACGGATATCATAGAACAAAACAGTGAACACACCAAAATCTATCTGGGATATTCCGGCTGGGCTCCCGGGCAGCTTGCGGCGGAAGTAAAAAGCGGCAGCTGGGAGGTCTGTAATGGTATTGATATCGGAACATTTATTTTTGCGGTGTCAAATAAAGTGGATCTTGATGAAAAGCAGTTACAAAATCTTGCAGAAAAATATAAATTATAGTTGCATTTATGTTTTTGTATGTAACTATATATCTACAGCAACACCTTATTTAGTACGGAGTTTAGTATGGCCCAAAAGAAAAAAAGTTCAAAGAAACAGGTTACATTTCGGTATTCCGGAGATCCTCACAGCACGGTGTATCTTGCCGGCAGTTTTACCGGATGGGATGAGGGTAAAAAGCAGCTCAGGGACAAAAACAATACCGGAGACTTCACTCTGCGCCAGAATCTGGATCGTGACCGGCATCTGTATAAATTTATTGTGGACGGCAGCTGGATAAATGATCCCCACTGTGATCTTTTTGAAGAGGACGGCCACGGTGGCGTAAACAGTGTTCTGGATTTACGGGATGCCTGAGATCTCACACCGTATTTCGGGGAGGTATTTCCCCTGATGGTCGTATTTGTATTATTTACACGTTAAAAGTCTCAGAATTACTGAGGCTTTTATTATTTTTGAGCAAAGATATTTCAATTTTATGGAAAAAGAGGCTTTGTGAGAACAGAAACAAGAATGAGCTTTCTCTGTTTATTCGTTCTGTGTCTTCTCCTGACAGGAGAGATTGCCCCTCTCTGGGCGGGGGCTGAGATTCCTCTTCGGGGCGAGGAGGTGCAGCAGGATGAACGGATTTACGGATTTGAGGCCATTGAGGAAAATCAGGGGTGGAGTGTTGCTCTCACCGGTATCCTTGCGGTTTTTTTTACGCTGATTATTATTACGGGAATTATTTCTGCCTTGCCCGTGGTACTCAGAGGTCTCAACCGCCTGTATCCGGAAGATACCAATACTGATGAAGGCGGGTCTTCACCCAGTGAAGACAGAAATATTGCAATTGCCATAGCCGCGGCAAATCACCGAAACAACAACAGGTAAGCACCATGGAAGAATTACTCTCAAATCTGACTGAATTATGGTATACCACGGGCTATAATTATCTTGACGGGCGCAGTGTGGTAATGATTGTTCTCGGGATTGTCTTTATTTCCCTTGCCATAGCCAAAAATTACGAACCGCTTCTTCTGCTTCCCATCGGTGCCGGAATGATTGTGGGGAATATCCCCTATCCGCCGGAAATAGGCGAGGCCATCGGTATCGGGGTTGAACACGAAGGAAGTGTCTTTTATTATATCTACCAGGGCGTCGGGACCGGGGTTTTTCCGCCGATTATCTTTCTCGGTATCGGAGCTATGACCGATTTTTCCGCCATGCTGGCCAAGCCACGGCTTATACTTCTTGGTGCGGCAGCCCAAAGCGGAATATTTCTTACCTTTGTGGGGGCTCTTGCCATAGGTTTTACTTCCACTGAGGCCGGTGCCATAGGTATAATCGGCGGAGCGGATGGTCCCACCTCAATTTTTCTTGCATCTCAGCTTGCAGAGCATCTGGTTGGGCCCATTGCCATTGCAGCCTATTCCTATATGTCCCTGGTTCCAATTATTCAGCCTCCCATAATGAAGCTTCTGACTACAAAAAAAGAACGGGTTATTCGAATGAAATCACCCAAGCAGGCAACAAAACGGGAACGGATATTCTTCCCCATCGTGGGGCTTTTGGCCACCACTCTTTTTGTTCCCGCGGCCTTACCTCTTCTGGGCATGCTCTTTTTTGGAAACCTCCTCAAAGAATCAACCGTTACAGAGCGTCTGGCAGAAACAGCCCGTACCGGCCTGATTGATATTGTTACCATATTCCTCGGTTTTGCCGTGGGGGTAAATACTGTGGGAGAGAGGTTTTTAACGGCTCAGTCCCTGGGTATTTTTGCTTTGGGAGCATTTTCTTTTGCCATAGCCACCGCTGTGGGAGTTTTGTTTGCAAAGCTTATGAACCTCTTTTCCAAAGAAAAAATCAATCCCCTTGTGGGTGCTGCGGGGGTTTCTGCTGTACCGAATTCGGCACGCGTTGTTCAGCAGGTGGGGCAGGATGCGGATCCTTCAAATTATCTTCTTATGCATGCCATGGCCCCCAATGTTGCCGGTGTTATCGGTTCAGCAATTGCGGCGGGATATTTATTGGCAACATTAAATTAAAAAACTGAAAGTGAGTATATGAATGGCAAAAAAAATAATTAAATGCATGTGCACGGCGTTCCGGGACGGCTTTCAGTCGGTCTATGGAGCACGGGTTCTGACACAGGATTTTCTCCCCGCCCTTGAGGCTGCCAGGGATGCCGGTATTACACATTTTGAATCCGGGGGTGGAGCGCGGTTCCAGTCACTGTATTTTTACTGTAATGAAGACGCCTTTGACATGATGGATGCCTTTCGCGAGACCGTGGGCCCCGATGTAAACCTGCAGACTCTGGCACGGGGTGTTAATGTTGTGGGCCTTGATTCACAACCCTCAGATATAATTGATCTTCACGCAGAGCTTTTTAAAAAGCACGGAGTGACCACCATTCGGAATTTTGATGCCCTCAACGATATAGACAATCTCAATTACAGCGGTAATGCCATTGTTAATGCAGGGTTGAGCCACCAGATTGCCATAACGCTTATGGAACTTCCGCCGGGATTGACCGGTGCCCACGATCCTGCCTATTATACAGATGTATTAAAAAAGATTCTCGCCGCTGATATCCCCTTTGATTCCGTGTGTTTTAAAGATGCATCGGGAACCCTGACTGCGGCAAAGGTCTACGAGACGATTAAGCAGGCGCGAAAAATCCTTCCTGCAGATATGCCGGTTCACTATCATACCCATGAGACTGCCGGTACATCAATCCTTGCCTATAAAGCAGCCATTGATGCCGGAGCAGACCGCCTGGATCTTTCCCTTGACCCTGTTTCCGGTGGTACCTGTCAGCCCGATATTCTCACCATGGCCCATGCCCTGAAAGGAACAGACTACGAGCTTGACGTGGATGTGGAAAAAGTCCTTACGGCGGAAGAGGTTTTTCGCGACTGTATGAAAGACTATTTTGTGCCCCCCGAGGCAAAGGCGGTTGATCCGGTAATCCCCTGGTCTCCCATGCCCGGCGGAGCCCTGACGGCAAACACGCAGATGCTGCGTGATAATAATATGATGGATCGGTTTACGGATATCATAAAAAATATGGGCGAGGTTGTAAAAAAAGGCGGGTATGGTACATCCGTGACCCCGGTATCACAGTTTTATTTTCAACAGGCCTTCAACAATACCCTCTTTGGAGAATGGGAGAAAATTGCCGACGGGTACGGCCGCATGGTTCTGGGGTATTTTGGAAAAACACCCTATAAGCCCGATGAAACGGTGGTAAAAAAGGCCTCTGAACAGCTGGGGCTTGAGCGGGCAACGAAAACAGTTCGTGAATTTAACGATGACGATCCTTCAAAGGGTATCCCGGCTGCAAAAAAAGAGCTGGAGGATGCCGGCGTGGAGATTACGGACGAAAATATTTTTATTGCCGCCACGTGTCACGAAAAGGGTATTGCCTTTTTGAAAGGGGAGGCGGAGCTCAATATCCGTAAAAATACGGCCCCCGCCGAGAAATCCGATTCAGGTGATTACACAGTAACGGTGAACAACAGGGAATACGAAGTCTCCATCGGCAAAAACGGTACGGCAACGGTTGACGGAAAAAGCTATGACACCGCTGTTTCTGATGGGTTTTCCCAGGGGAGAGTCTCATCGGCAGAAAACACCGGATCGGGAGATCGCCATGAAATCACGGCTCCCATGCCCGGGAAGGTATTTAAGGTGAAGGTGTCCCAGGGTGACCGGGTTTCCGAGGGTGATGTGATTTATGTTCTGGAAGCAATGAAGATGGAAAACGATGTCCGCAGTGATCGGTCGGGGACCATCTCTTCACTTAACTATGACGTGGGTGATCAGGTTAATGACGGAGCTGTTCTTGCTGTTATAGAATAACAGGTTTTCAAAAGGGGGAACCGGTACTTCGGTACCCCTTACTAATCAGGATCCATAACGGAGATATATATGTTTGAAGAATTATCCGGGCGCTTGGAATCGACGGTAAAGAGCCTTTCGGGAAAAGGTCGGATCAGTGAATCCAATATCAGTGATGCCGTCCGTGATGTGAAACGTGCTCTTTTAGAGGCGGATGTTAATTTTAAGGTTGTTCGGGATTTTGTCGCCCGGGTTCGGGAAAAGGCTCTTGGTGAAGCGGTGCTGCAGAGTGTGACTCCTTCCCAGCAGTTTATCAAAATTGTTAATGATGAGCTGGTGGAGCTTATGGGCGGCGCCCGGCGTGATATTCATTTTGAAAACACGCGAATGACAAAGATTGTTATGGCCGGTCTTCAGGGCTCGGGTAAGACTACCCAAACGGCAAAGCTTGCCCTGCATTTTCGAAAAAAAGGGAATCACCGCCCCCTGATGGTTGCCTGCGATGTTCATCGCCCCGCCGCCATAGATCAGCTGGAAAGTCTGGGAAAATCCCTGGGTATTGAGGTGTATTCCGAGCGCGGCGTTTCGGCACAGAAAATTGCTGAAAATGCACTTTCCCATGCAAAAAAGAAAGGGTTCTCCCTGATTATTTTTGATACGGCGGGTCGCCTTCATATCGATGAATCAATGATGGATGAACTGCGTGATATAACCGATCTGGTGTCTCCTGAAGAGGTGTTTTTTGTTGCCGATGCCATGACCGGTCAAGATGCGGTGAATGTGGCCAAGACATTTCATGAGACGGTACCCTGTACGGGATTTATTCTTTCAAAGATGGATGGTGATGCCCGCGGCGGGGCTGCTCTTTCCATTCACAAAATGACCGGTGTACCCCTGTGCTTTATCGGGGTGGGCGAAAAGCCGGATGCCCTGGAACCGTTTTATCCTGAGCGAATGGCCTCGCGCATCCTCGGGATGGGTGATGTGGTGTCTCTGGTTGAAAAGGCTGAGTCCGTGGTTGATCTTGAAGAAAGCAGGATCCTTGAGAAGAAGTTGCGAAAAAATCAGTTTACCCTTCAGGACTTTCTCGATCAGCTCCGGAAGGTGCAGAAAATGGGCTCAATTACTGACCTGCTCGGCATGATACCCGGAATGGGGAAGAAGATGCAGGGTATGGATGTGGATCCCAAGGCAATTCGGCACGTTGAAGCCATTATCCTTTCCATGACACCGCGGGAACGGGAGAAACCCAAGGTTCTCAATGCCTCACGGCGCCGGAGGATTGCCCGGGGGAGCGGCCGGACCGTACAGGAAGTAAATCGGTTGATGCGTCAGTTTGAGGATATGAAGAAGATGATGAAGCAGATGAGTAAGATGTCAAAAGGCAAAACAAAAATGCCCGCAGGAATGAAGAATTTAATGCCCCGGTGATTTTACCCTTTCTTCTTTTCTGCTGAATGATATATTTTGCGCAGGAAATTAACTGTAGAGTATTACAAAGACAACAGGAGATATACTTGGTTACAATTCGATTGGCGAGACACGGCAGAAAAAAACGCCCCTTTTATCGTATCGTGGCGGCGGATAAGCGAAGAGCGGCAACAGGGAAATTCCTTGAAGTGCTGGGCACCTATGATCCTGCTGCTGATCCTGCGGTTTTTACCGTTGAAAAAGAGCGATACAGCTATTGGGTTGGCAAGGGTGCATCAGTATCCGATACGGTGGCTTCTCTCTACAAAAAATTCGGAGAGAAAAACTAGGGTTTCATGAAACCCCCGGAAGAAACTCTGATTTTTGCCGGTAAGATCGGGCGCCCCGTCGGACTTGCCGGTGAGATGCGTTTTTTTTACCATGGAAACAGAGAGTTAATTCCGAGCCTGCCTGCCACGGTGCATGTCGGGTTTAACCCCGCAGATGCCGATCCCGTAGAGCTTGAGCGGATGTCGCAGAAAGCCAACCGTCGGCATATCCGGTTTAGGGGTGTTTCTGACAGGACCGCTGCAGACAGTTATAAAAATATGAACCTGTATATTATGCAGGATAAACTGCCCGAAACAGGATCCGATGAGTATTATTTTTATGAGCTCAAAGGATTACGGGTGTTTTCTGATACGGGCCGGGAACTGGGGATGGTTCACGAAATTTACGAGCTTCCCACCACGGAAGCAGTGGAGATAGATCTGTTTCACCGTGGCCTGGTTATGATGCCCTTTGGGAAAGAATGGGTGGAGTCAGTTGATCTTAAGAATCAGCGAATGACTGTATTCCACGATAAACTGCAGGAATTACTTTGACTATATGATCTTTGATATTTTAACCCTTTTCCCTGACATGTTTTCCGGCGTATTCGGCGAAAGCATTATTAAACGGGCTCAGGAACGATCTTTGATAGATATATCCACCGTGGATATACGGGATTACTGCAGGGATAAGCATCGCAAGGCCGATGACTACCCCTACGGTGGCGGCCCGGGGCTTCTTATGAAAGCAGAGCCTCTTGCACGTTGTATTGATGAGGTGCGGACGGCACGTGCGTCGCACAATCCGGAGGTTATTTTTTTAAGCCCCCGGGGAACACCCTTTACCCACGATGTAGCGGAGCAGCTGTCGCAAAAATCATCCCTGATACTTTTGTGTGGACATTATAAGGGAATAGACGAGCGGATTCGGCAGGAATATATTGACCGGGAAATATCCCTGGGCGATTTTGTTCTTTCCGGGGGCGAAATAGCCGCCATGGCTGTGGTTGATGCCGTAAGCCGCCTGATACCCGGTGTGCTGGGAAATGCTCAGAGCGCGGAAGCGGATTCCCATTATAACGGTCTCCTCAGTCCGCCGGCGTATACGCGGCCTGAGGTTTTTGAGGGTATGTGCGTCCCGCCTGTGTTGTTGAGTGGTCATCATAAAAAGATTGCTGCGTGGGAGCGGGAAAAATCAGAAGAAATAACAAGAAAATGTCGTCCCGATTTGTGGGCGGCGTATACTAACGGAAATAATAACGGAGGTTTTCAGAATGGATAAAGTTCAGTTAATTGAAAAAGAGATGCTTACCGCAAACGGTGATATCGATTTCAGAGCCGGTGATGTTGTCGATGTAGGGTATCAGATTAAAGAAGGCAGTAAGGTTCGTATACAGCATTTCAAAGGTGCGGTGATACAGCGCAAGGGTTCCGGTATGGGAGCTACCTTTACGGTGAGAAAGGTGTCGGCCAACAGTGTGTATGTTGAGCGGATTTTTCCGCTTCATTCACCCCTTATCGACTCCATCGAAGTGGTAACGCGCGGTAAGGTCCGCCAGTCCCGCATTTATTATATGCGTGACAGGATTGGTAAGGCAACCCGGATAAAAGCCCGGGACACAAAAAACAACTAAGAGAACCGGGGAGTGAAAGCTCCCCGTTTTTCATGGCATGGAGCCTATGAGAAAACCACAGGATCTGCACCGCTATCGTCCCAATGTCTGCGCGGTTATATTGCATAAAAATCGATATGACAGGGTTTTGCTGTGTCATCGCAAGGATTTTCTTATGCAACAGGGATGGCAGTTTCCTCAGGGGGGCTATGACCCTCAGAAAAACCTTGTGTCGGAAATGAAACGTGAGCTTCGGGAGGAGATTTCAACCGATGCTGTTGAGGTTCTTTCCATGAGCCGGAGCGAATATTATTATGATTTTCCCTCGCCGGATCATCCCAAGGGAAAAAACTATGTCGGCCAGCGTCAGCGTTGGGTTCTCTGCCGTTTTCTGGGAGAGGATTCCGATATTTGCGTGGATACAGCGGTTCCGGAATTTGATGACTGGAAATGGGTGTCTCCCTACGAGGCAGCCCGCCTCTGTGTTGAGTTTAAGAAAGATAATTATTATGCCGCACTCAGAGAATTCGGACTCATTGAATAACTATTTCCTCTGAAATGTAAAACTTTTTTGTTCCCCTGAAGCTGATATTTTATATTAACTTAGTAAATGATTAATTAAGGAGCGTAAAATGGCTGAAAGGGATTTTATATCCATTGTTCTGGCGGGTGCTGCGGGACAGGGAATTCAGACTGTTGAAAAGATAGTAACCGGCCTTGTAAAAAAACAGGGCTTTTCTGTTTTTTCAATTAAGGAGTATATGTCCCGGGTACGGGGCGGAGTGAATTCCACTCAGATTATTGTGTCGGCAGACAATCTTCGCGGGTTTCGAAAGCGGACCGATCTTGCGGTTCTTTTTACCCCCGAATCGTATGAACATCTCCAGGACAGGATGGATGAAACCACCCTGGTTGCTGCCGATGAGAAAGTGGCAGGGGATCTTCCGGAACATGTGGTGTCTCTTCCCATGACAGAGATTGCAAAATCAGCGGGAAGCAGGCTCTACCAGAATTCCGTTGCCGTGGGCCTTATTGCCGGCGTACTCGGCTTTACAAAAGATTTTGTATCTCAGCATATTCAACAGATTTTTGCCTCCAAAAGCGAAGAGATTCAAAAGCAGAACGCCGCTGCTGCCCGGGAAGGTGTTGATCTTGCTCAGAAACTGAATGCTCCCGATACATTTCAAAACCTTGCACCTGCTCCAAAGGAATTTCCCCTGATGATGGCGGGCCACGATGCCCTTGGTCTGGGTGCCATTGCCGGCGGATGCCGTTTTATCTGTTCATATCCCATGTCTCCGGGAACGGGACTTCTCACAACCCTGGCAAAATACTCTCATGAGTTTAATATTGCCGTTGAGCAGGCGGAAGATGAGATTGCCGCGGTAAATATGGCTGCCGGTGCCTGGTATGCCGGTGCACGCACAGTTGTCACCACCTCCGGCGGCGGCTTTGCACTTATGACGGAAGGGGTCAGCCTTGCGGGTATAATGGAGCTTCCCCTGGTGATAAATATTTCCATGCGTCCCGGACCGGCAACGGGGCTGCCCACCAGAACAGAACAGGGGGATCTTAATCTTGCACTCTATGCCGGACATGGTGAGTTTCCCCGGATTGTATATGCGCCGCGTGATATTGCCCAGGGCTTTGACCTGGCAAAGGAAGCCATGGAAAACGCCGATACCTGGCAGGTGCCGGTGCTCCTGCTCACGGATCAGTATTTTATGGACAGCATTGAAACCCTTGATGCTCCCCTTGATACTTCGGGTTATACTAAAAATCATATTGTGGAAACAGACAAAGACTATCAGCGGTATACTATCACCGATGACGGTCTGTCCCCGCGGGGTATTCCCGGTTTCGGTGAAGGGATTGTCTGTTGCGACAGCGATGAACATACTGAGGAAGGGTATATCACTGAAGATATGAATACGCGGATTGCCATGGTTGAAAAACGGGCCCGCAAGGAAGACCTCTACAAAGACAGTTTGATAGCTCCGGAACTCATACAAAGCACAACGGGAAAAAAGCTGATCGTTTCCTGGGGAACAAATTATCACTGTATAAAACAGGCCCTAGCGGAGTACGGCGGTGACGATATTGATTTTCTGCATTTCAGTTGTGTCTATCCTCTGCCCTCAAACCTATTGTCTCTTCTTGAGGGGTATGAGTATACCGCCCTGATTGAAAACAATTCCACGGGGCAGTTTGCGCGGCTTATTCGCGGGGAAACAGGATTTGCCTTTGATAAAAATATTCTGCAGTACGACGGAATGCCCTTTGCTGTTGAAGATGTGGTGCAAAAGCTTGAAACTCTTACGGAGGAGGAAAAATGAAAAAAGAAATTTTTGATAAAGAAAATATTGATATAGCCTGGTGTCCCGGATGTGGAAACTTCAAAATTCTTGAGACCTTAAAAGAAACCTTTGCAGAGCTTGACATTCCTCCTCAGAAACTGGTGGTTTCTTCCGGCATCGGTCAGGCGCCGAAAACTCCTCAGTATTTTAATACCAATATGTTCAACGGTCTGCACGGCCGTTCTCTCTGCGCTGCTGCGGGGATAAAAGCGGCTAATCCGGAATTGACCGTTGTTGCCCAGGGCGGTGACGGTGATATGTACGGTGAAGGCGGAAATCATTTTCTCCACACCATTCGGCGAAATCCCGATATTGTTCACATTGTGCACAATAATATGGTCTACGGACTCACCAAGGGGCAGGCATCTCCCACCAGTGCCGTGGGGTTTACCACACCCATACAGGTGGACGGTGTGAGTGAGGAACCCGTAAACCCCATTGCCGTGGCGGTGGCCCAAAACGCCTCCTTTGTGGCCCGTGGATTTTGCGGTGATACGGAACAGACAAAGGATTTGATAAAACAGGCGGTTGCCCATCGTGGATACGCCCTGATTGACCTCTTTCAAAATTGTATAACCTTCAATAAGATTAACAATTTTAAATGGTTTAAGAAAAACACCTACTATCTGGATGATTCCCACGATCCCGCAGACAGAAATGCCGCCTTTGCCCTGGCGACAGAAACAGAAAAGTATGCCCTGGGGGTTATCTATAAGCGAAAGGATGCGCCGCGGCCTTTTTCTGAGCATCTGGTACCTCACAGCAGTGAGGCCCGTCCTCTTCACAGTCTTTCCTATGAAAAAGAGAAGATGGATGCCCTGCTGGAAAAAAACTATTCCTGAGCGGAGGGCCTGTTGTGGAATCCTTTGAGGTTTCCCCCATCGGATATGTTTCGTGTTCACAGTTTTATCGCTATCAGCAGCCCCGGCAGGGTGTGTTTGCCCAAAACCGGGGTGTTATTGAGCTGAGCAGGGGGCAGAATTTCGAACAGGGGTTACACGACCTGTCCGGTTTTTCCCATATCTGGGTTATCTATCTTTTTCATCTCAATGAGACCTGGAACCCCAAGGTTGCTCCGCCGGTCAATCCCGACGGAAAAAAAAAGGGCGTCTTTGCCACCCGGGCTCCCCATCGGCCCAATCGCATGGGAATGTCCTGCGTGGAGCTGGTGGACGTGGAAACACACACACGGCGCCTTCATATAAGAAATTTTGATATTCTTGATAAAACACCCGTTTTGGACATCAAGCCATACATCCCCGAGGTTGATTCTTTTCCCCAGGCACAGCGAGGCTGGCTGCCCGATACCCAGGATATGTGGGAGATCTTGTTCACGCCCCTTTTTTTGCGACAGGCGGAGTGGGTCAGACAACACACGGGATATGATCTTACGGAGTTTTGCCGTATTCAGCTTTCCTATGCTCCTCTGGATGATGCCCGCAAGCGGATTGAACCGGTGTCACGCTCCCGGTATTTTATTCGCTTCCGCACGTGGAAAGCGGGTTTTGAGTGTTTGGAAGGGGAAAGAAAGATTCAATTGTGCTGTATTGAAAGCAATTATTCTCCCCATGAACTGACCAGCGGGGGAGATATTTATTCCGACAAGGCATATCATCTATCCTTTCGCAGGGAATTTTCTCACAGTCTTTTTTCTGAGATATAAGACGTATACATTTGCAGTATTTTATTGACAGAATGTGTCTTCTGTGCTATACTACCATATAGATTAGAATTTGTATATACAGCATATTTTGGTCTGACAAATTTACATGGCAGTTTGGGGGAAGTAGCTCCGGAATAGTTTCGGCTGTTTTTGTACATGGATTGTACAGGGTCAGGCGGAGAACTTTTAAAAGATGGTGCTGTCATGGGTAATAATCGAAAATATCTCTTCCTTCTTACAGCTGTCATGGTTTTGACGGTTACAACATCGGTATTTGCTTATGATTGTAGTGGCCTACCGCAATGGGAATCCAATGTGAGCTATTCTGGTGGGGATATTGTTCAGCATAATAACACCGCGTATGAGGCTAATTGGTCAACAATAGACAATGAACCCCCGCATAGTGACTGGACAACCTTAGAAGGGTGTGCAAGAGATCGTCTAAAAGCCGACAACACCACCGATCTTAATGTTGGTTCCAGCTGGACAGGCGGAACTGTTCCCGCTGCGGGGGATACCGCCGTATGGGATAATACCGTAACCGCTGCAAATACTGTAAGTATGGGTGCCGATGCAGAATGGGCGGGACTTCGTATGCTTGATCCCGGGGGAACGGTTACCATCAATAATAATACTCTCACCCTTGGTGCGGGCGGTATTGATATGAGTTCCTCCACGCAGGGTCTTACCCTCAATAGTAATATTGCTCTCGGTGCTGCGCAGGAGTGGACCGGAGGAAGTGGAAATCTTATCATTGACGGAACGATCTCCGGAAGCGATAATCTGGCCGTAAGCGGCGGAAGCATTAATTTCAGAGGGGCAAATACCTACACGGGAACCACAACTATTTCAAACGGTACTCTCTGGATTCGTACGAACGATGCGCTGGGTGCAACTTCCGGAAATACGGTTGTGCAGAGTGGTGGTACCCTGGGTATCTGGAATGGTGCCGCTTCCCCGGAGCCATTGGTTATTCAGGGTGTTGCCGGTACGGAATCCTCTCTTCATAATTATTCGGAGAGCAATACATTCAGCGGGACTGTTTCCCTGCAGGGAGCGGGACGTTTTCGTGTTCGTGAAGTCGCAGATCAGCTTTCTCTGAGCGGTGTTATCAGTGGTTCCCATGGGTTTGAAAAAACAGGGGCTGGTGTTCTTGGCCTTTCGGGGAATAATACCTATACGGGAACCACAGATATCAGTGCAGGCGCTGTGCGTGCACAGCATGATAGTGCCCTGGGGACCATTGACGGGGGAACAACTGTCTCCGATGGCGGCGCCCTTGAGCTTCGCCAGGGAATTGACATCGGCAGTGAGCCGCTCTCCATCGCCGGTGATGGCGGAGGTGCCGGTGCTCTGCGTGCTGTGACAGACGGAGGGACCGGGGATACCTATGTTCTGGGGAATATTGCTCTTACGGGAGCTTCCACCATAGGGAGCTCTGCAGGTGGACTTTTTTATTTGCGTGGAGATATCAGCGGGGGGTATCCTCTTACAAAGACCGGGACCAGTCCCGTTGTTATGACGGGTAACAATACCTACACCGGTGTAACTTCAATATCTGAGGGGCCTTTGTGGATTGGTCATGCTAATGGCCTGGGAGGTACGGGAAACGGAACAACCGTCTCTGACGGTGCCACCCTGGCATTGTATAATGGTATTACCACCGCCGCGGAACCTCTTACCCTGAACGGTACCGGCAGCGGTTCCATGGCATCGCTATATGGATTTGGCACCAACACCTACACAGGTCCTGTAAATCTCAATACGCCGTCGACCATCGGGTTTAACGAACTCAGCGACCAACTTACCATAAGCGGGGTTATAAGCGGTACGGGCTCTTTAACCCAATCAAGCGACGGAACCCTTATCCTTTCCGGAAACAATACCTATTCCGGAGGAACAGAAGTCAGTGGAAGGGTTTTGCGTGCACAGCACGATAATGCTCTCGGTACGGGAAATGTTACGGTTACTGCAGGAAATCGACTGGAGCTTTCCGGCGGTATTACCGTATCGGATATAACGGCCACTATCAATGGAGACGGAACCAATTATCGCGGTCCCCTGCAAAGCTACAGCGGCAGTAATACCTGGGCAGGCCCTGTGGTGCTTGGAGAAACAAACAGTCGTATCGGCGCCCTGGCCGGCAGCCCCCTGACCGTAAGCGGTGTGATCAGTGACGGAGCAGCGGGACACAACCTTGTGGTGCGAAATGATCAGACCGGTTCCACTACCCTGAGCGGTATAAATACCTACGGCGGAGAAACCCGAATATATGCGGGAACCCTTCGTCTGGGTGGAAATAACCGTCTTCCCACCTCTTCTGCCATACGCCTGAGTCTTAATTCCACCACAACGGGTATACTCGATCTTAATGGATACGATCAGGAAGTCGGCGGTATAGAGCTGTTTGATGCAGGGGCAACGGGCAGTAAGATTATAAATGACGGAGCTTCAGCGTCAACACTTACCGTAAATAACACCACCGCGTATACCTATGAAGGAACCCTTGAAGACGGAGTCGGCGCACTTTCCCTTACCAAAAACGGTACGGGAAACCTTGTGCTGACCCGTGCAAATACCTACACGGGAGCCACCACTATCGGAAACGGTACACTTACCATAAACGGCTCCACCGCCGCGGGTAGCGGAGCAGTTACCGTAGCAGATGGAGCAACTCTTGCAGGAACGGGGACTGCAGGCGGTGCGGTGACCGTGCAAAACGGCGGGACTCTTTCCCCCGGTGACGGTACTGCGGCTCAGTTGAGTCTCGGCAGCGGCCTGACCATAAACGGAACATCGGTTCTTGATTTTGAACTGGGAACCGCTTCCGATGCAGTTGCTGTTACCGGTGATCTGGTTCTTGACGGGGTACTGAATGTTACTGCCGGTACGGGGTTTGAAGCCGGATCATATACGCTGATGACCTATACGGGAACCCTGACGGATAATACGCTGGATTTCGGCACCATGCCTGGAGACTATTGTTATGAGATAGAGGCATCCGGGGGATCCGTGGTGCTGCATGTGTATGACCCCACAGTGGGGGGGAGTATAAGCGGCGGTCAATCACCGATTACTGTGGGAGACGGTACGGGTACCATGACCCTGAGCGGTCATACGGGAGATGTGGTACAATGGCAGTATCGTATTGACGCCGGAGCGTGGGTTGATATTGCTCATACCGCAGTGAACTATTCTCACTCTCCCGAACAGGCGGGCACCTATGATTTTCGGGCGGAAGTAAAAAACGGAACCTGCGCGTCAGAATTTTCTTCACTTCGAACCATAACCGTGGAAGAAGCCGACTCTGACGGTGGCCGGATCAAGATAGACGGAGCCGGGGGTGGAGGTTTTTTTGATACCCACGGAGACGCAAATCTTTTGAATAATCCTGACGGATCAAACTGGACTGTGGAATCGGGCAGTGCAACACAGCTTGCTGAAAGTGGAGGGTCAGTAAGCCTGAATGATGAGGGGGCATCGGTACAGCTGATAAATGATTTCAGTGCTTTTAATGATGGTGTTATGCAGGTTGATTTTACTACGGCTGACTGGAATTTCGAACGGGTTGGATTCATATTCCGGTGGAGCGGCACCAATGCATATTACTATGCATATTTTGCCGATGCAAGCACCCTGCAGGTAGCCACAAACGCTTTGACCGGCGGTGACGTTGTTACCTCTACCCTCAATTTAAGCACAGGGACAGCCTATTCGCTCAAAATTGATCTTTCGGGCTCCACGGCAAGTTTCTACCTTGACGATGTACACATTGGTGATTTTACAGATGCGACCCATGCCAGCGGGAGAATCGGGTACGGTTCACCGGGAGGAAATAATGGTGGTCTTCATATTAACAGTCTGACCTGGACCGATGCCGGTGGCGATTCCACGGAAGTTACCTACGGCGAATCGACGGGTAATATGGAACTCCTCAACAACGTGGGGGATGTTATCGGATGGGAGCGTCGGTTAGATGGAGGTACGTGGGAGTCTATTAGTCATACGGCTGATGTGTATTCAGAAATTCCTTCTGAAGCAGGCACCTGGGAATATCGGGCGGAAGTTAAAAATGCAGATAAAGCATCGGATTATTCAGAT
>JBNJEI010000041.1:0-20652 GCA_051745755.1 Fibrobacterota bacterium | reverse complement strand
ACGGAAACCGTTGATATCCGGAGCGGCAGAAACAGCTCTGTTATGGTAACCCTGCGCTGATATATGAGAGACGGGTTTTATACGCATATCAAGAGTAGGATAATTGCCACAGGCCGGGATACCAGATACAGCCTGGATGCATATGAGCTTGTGGCATCGTCCCTGAGTTTTTACCGCATGAAAAATGAAGCACAGGGACATTTGAGTGCCTGCACGATAGTCTCAGCCCTTGGGGAACTTGCGATTACAAAATTTGGTCCTCTGGCACAAACAGTACTCAGCGAAACGGGGATTCATACCCCTGTGGATGTGGGTAATATTATATATAATCTTATAGATATCGATCTGTTTTCAAAGGATGAAGACGATTCACTGGATGATTTTTATGATTGTGATGATATACTTGAGGGTATGGATAGGGATGCCTGTTTTGCCATAAATCGGGAACGCATAAAAAAAGTAAAAGAGTCTTGACACGATCCCGATAAAATACATATATTAGGTTCGTTCCTGAGACATAGTGGCTTCTTAGCTCAGTCGGTAGAGCAGGGGACTGAAAATCCCCGTGTCCGTGGTTCGATTCCGCGAGAAGCCACCATTCTGTAAGGGAGCTGCGTTTATCGCGGCTCCCTGTTTTTATAAAAGGCATAAATCCGCTTTTTTACTGAGTTATTCTGGGTGTGATATGAGACTTCGCAATGTTAAAAATGCCGGAAAAATCCTAAGAGAAAATCCCCGTGCAGTAATTATGGATCCGGAAAAGGTGTTTCCTGATGCGGCAGGTGTGTTTGCTGCTCAGCAACAGCCCCTTCATATTGAAATCGGCTCGGGGAAAGGTGCGTTTATTATCGAAGCTGCGCGGCGCAATCCTCATATTAATTTTATCGGGATTGAACGCTTTGATTCCATACTTATCCGGTGCCTGGAAAAACTGCAGGAGCGGGAGCTGAAAAATCTTGTGTTTATGAAGCTCGATGCCCGCTATATGCAGAATGTATTTGCCCGGGATCAGGTATCGCGCATCTATCTGAATTTTTCCGATCCATGGCCAAAGAAGCGCCATGCAAAACGGCGTCTGACACATAGTGATTTCCTGCCGACTTATAAAAAAATACTGTGTCCCGGTGGAGAGGTTTCTGTAAAAACTGATAACCGACTTTTATTTGAATTCACCCTGAAATCATTGAATAATTACGGGTTCATGGTATCGGCGATTTCGCTTGATCTTCACGCCCATGAACCAGAGAATAATATCCGTACGGAATATGAAAAAAAGTGGAGCCGCCGGGGAAGCAGAATATATTCTCTCAGTGGATCCTTTAGAAAATAAAAAACTTATCTTTGACTTTCTGCGGTAAAGATTATATTTTTTGCCACAAAGAGTTATAAGAAACGGTAGAGCAACAGTCACCCAATGATGTATCGCCGAAACCCATGTGGTGCGGAAATCAGCAGTATAAATATAACAACAGAAAACAACAATTAAAAAAGGGCCTAGATGGTTGAATTTGCAGCATTTATAGAAGATAGCTGGGAGCTTCCTTACGAAGTCTCAGAAGAAATCTGCAGTCTCTATGAAAGAGGCAGCTCAAAATATTTCGTAAGCAATTATGTTCCCACCGTATCTGCGTGTGTAACGACGGATATTCTCTCGGAAATTTATCGGTTTCTCGATAAGCAAAAAGAGTTGGAGCCTCTTCGCGACAGAGCCCGATCTGTCCTTAAAAAGGCGAACCTGCTTGATGAAGAGAACCAAGAAAAAATTGATTACAGCATAAGCGAAGCAGAAATTGAGGATGTGTATATTGCACACAGAACCGGTGTTCGCACCAAGGGAAGGCTTGCTGTAGAGCGTGGTCTTGCTCCTTTGGCAGAAAAGGTTCATGCCGGGGACACCGACAGTTTTGAAGAAGAAGCCCAGGGCTATGTGGATGCGGAAAATGATTTGCCCGATGTTTCTGCGGTAAAAAACGGAGTGACCGCAATTCTTGCAGAAAAATACGGTTTTGATGAAGAAGCAAGAATTATGCTTCGTGAATTCGCAGAAGATGAAGGAATGGTGTCTCTGCACTTCAAAAAGAAGGCAAAGAAGAAATACGATAAATTTACTGATTCCGTTGTTCTTTTTGCCGACCTTGAAGACAGGGAGCTCCTTGAGCTGCGTCGGGATGAAGAGAACGGAGAGCTCAAGGTGAAGGTTGCCCTGCCGCCTATCCATGTGATGGAACTGATGAAAGAGCATTTTTGGGAAGAAGACAGTACTTCCGCTGAAAATCCACTTATTATTGATGCGCTTCATGATGCCTGGGACCGGCTGCTGTATCCTATGGTGGAAAAAAGCATTAAGGAAATGCTTTTTGAACGGGCGGAGAACAATCTTGTTTCAAGTATAAAAACTGATCTTCGACCTTCCATTGAGGAGTATGCCAAATCTGCCAAAAAGACACTCCTCTTTGTGGCCGCCTACAGTGAGGAGGCTCTTGAGATTCTTGTGGTGGACAGTTCGGGGAGCATGCTTCGTTCAACCCAGGAATCGGTCCGGCAGTTCGGCAGACCCTTTGTTTCAAAGAAAATCAAGCAGCTGTATTCACTCTACCATCCGTCACGTGCGGTAATTCTCAATAATGAATACGGTGATTTTGTTGAGTCCGTTATTGAACAGACGTCCAAGGTAACTGTATCTTCTCCGGAAATTGAGAAAATACCCGTTACCACCAAAATCAGTAATCTTATGAAATCAGAGTATTTCAAGAAGGATACAGAGGGTTTGCCGGAATCCATTATCCGGTCTCTTGCCTATGCCGTATCGGTGATGAAACCCTTTGCGGTAATCAGCAAAGTCGGGGCACAGTGCTTCTCCATTCACCCGCAGGAAAAGCTTATCGGCTACTCCGCACTGGAAGATTTAATCGACGATCTGTACGTTGCTGCAGCCCTTGAATACGGAGTTGTCCTTGGCGGTTCCAATGATTCCATACTCGCAAGTCTTGGAGCTACTGCTGAGGATTTGGACGCCCTGCGTAATGCTGCACGGATTGATAAGATCGGTGCCAAGAAGGATATTCAGTCCATAGACACCATTGATGAACGTGTCTATACCAATATCTCCGGATATGTGGTCTTTCCCAAATCATCGGAAGTGCTTGACAAGTCAACCGTTCATCCCGAAGAGTTTGATCTGGTTCGCTCCATATGCGATGAGCTTGGTCTGAGCCCGGAAGGTCTTATCAGAAATAGTGGCAAAATCCGCGATTTCCACGCCGAGGACTCACGGGTGGAGGAGTTTGTTCAGAAAAATATTGCTGATCAGCTTCGGGTTGCCAAGCGCTACCTCTCCCTTACGGACAAATCGAAACGTCCCTACCGCATAAATGAGCTTCAGGAAGGCATGGAGCTTGATGGAAAGGTAACCAATATAACAGGCTTTGGAGCTTTTGTTGATATTAATTCCTATTCAGACGGTCTGGTCCATATTTCAGAGCTTGCAAATGAATATGTTGAGAGCCCGGATCAGGTGGTAAGTGTTGGCGATGCGGTGAAAGTTAAAATTGTTGAGATAGACAAGCGCAAAAAGCGAATTTCACTCTCAATGAAGCAGGCATCTGACAGCAGTAGCCGTCGGCTTCGTCCCTCGCGGACGCAATTGGAAGACCTGGTAAGCCTTTTTAATAAGTAAATCCGGATTTTCATTCGTTACAAACTAGTTATTTAATCGGTAAAATTGTATATTTTACGGACAGGATTTTTATGTGCGGGAAATAGAGATGATAACCGTTGTTATCCCCTTATACAATGAGGAAGAAAGTCTTGGCCGTCTTGCTGAAAAGATATTTGCACCGGCAAACTGCTCTTTGTATGCCCTGGAAATTCTCTTTGTGGATGACGGAAGTACTGATCATTCACTTGGCGAAATACGTGCATTGCAGGAAAAATACCCGACCCGTGTGCGGTATCTCAGCTTCGGGGAAAACCAGGGTAAGTCCGAGGCTTTACGGGCGGGGTTTTACTATGCCGATGGTGATATCATTATCACCATGGATGCCGACCTGCAGGATGATCCCGCGGTAATTCCCGCCTTTGTGGACAAAATCAATGAAGGCTGGGATGTGGTTTCAGGATGGAAGAAAAAACGCAGGGATCCTGTCCTTTCAAAAAATATACCATCAAAGGTTTTCAATTTTGTGACCTCCCGCATGAGCGGGATTTCTCTCCATGACTTCAATTGCGGTTTCAAGGCATACAGAAAAGAAGCAGCAAAATCACTGGAAATCTATGGTGAACGCCATCGTTTTCTGCCGGCCCTGGCATATTGGAACGGCTTTTCCGTTACGGAAATTGTTGTACCCCATCATAAGCGGGAATTTGGTAAAACCAAATTCGGCATGGATCGTTTTCTTAACGGCTTTTTTGATCTTGCCACTCTGCTGTTTTTAAAAAAATACATGGCCAGCCCACTCCATTTCTTCGGACTGTTCAGCCTGATTCTTTTGACACTCGGCGGCGGCATCCTCGGATATTTCGGCGTACTATGGCTTTTGGGAGAATCCCTGCATGTCCGTCCTCTCATTCTTTTTGCCGTGACGGCAATTATTGTGGGGGTTCAGTTTTTTTCCCTCGGTCTTCTCGGAGAGATGCTGACTCATTCGGGAAAACGGGGAATTGCCTATATAAAAGAAAAAGGCGGCTTTGACAGGAGGTAAGAGTTGAGCAGCGTGCACGGACGTCCGCCCTATAGATATACGCGGAATCAAAAGGACAAAAAACAGAGGCAGTTACCCCGAAAGGGACGGATTCGCTTTATTATGCTCCTCGTTTTTGTCGGGTTTGTCGGCTCCCGGGTTATTGAGCGGTATTACTCCCATACAGTGAGTCAGGAAAATTCCCGCCGGGATGACGCTCCCTCGGATACGGCGATTACGGATGTTGTCGTACAGGAACAGGAAGAAGAATCGGCGCAACCTGAGCAGGAAATCAGTGAGACTCATAATGATCCACTCCCTGACGATTTTTTGGACGGATATGAGGATGTGTTGGAAATTGACAGTTTAATTACCGATTTTTCACGTTCCCGGGATACTCTTGTATGGAAGAATCGTCCGCTTATGGTGCACTACAGCATTGACCAGTCTCTCAGCCGTCTGGGCCAAACCTATATGGAGAATTATCGCCCCCTCTTTGGGGCCATAGTGCTCTTTCAGCCGCGCACGGGCCGGATAATTGCGGCAAACAGTTATGTTAATCCTGATAATCCTGAGTCAGCGGGAAAATTGCAGGAGCCGATTTTTACCAACGGCCGGATACCGGCGGCCTCCATAGCCAAAATCATTTCTGCCACGGCGGCTGTTGAAGTTTTGGGGTTTTCTGATAATCATATTCTGCAGTATACGGGAGATAAGTATACCCTGAATGAATATCAGCTTCTGGAGGATCTGACCGCGGGTATTGATATCAGCCTGCGGCGCGCCTTTGCGGAATCAATCAATCCCGTATTCGGTACTCTCGGGATATTTGAATTGGGGGCCAATAACCTCAATAAATATGCTCAGAATTATGGTTTTAATACCACAATACCCTTTATCCAAAAGGTTGATACCAGTCATTACGGCTATCCCGAAACCCCCCGGGAAATTGCCCAGGCGTCTTCGGGTTTTAATTATACCAATACCCTTACGGCAGTGCACGGTGCAATGATAGCCGGTGCAGTGGCAAATAAGGGAACAATGATACGGCCTACCATGGTTGACTCCATAGTTGATATTCATACGGGAAAAAACCTGTATACCCGCCAGGGCCGATACTGGCGGCGGGCATTTATGCCTGACACCTATGGGGCATTGAACAAAATGATGGAAGACGTATCCCGATACGGGACAGCCAAATCTGCCTTTAAATATGTACGGAATTCACCGCGGTTTAATGATTTCCATTATGGTGGAAAAACAGGAACCCTTACCATGGACGACTATGGTATGGTGGATTGGTTTGTTGGATATCTGGCAGATCAGGAATCGGTAGAGCAGAATATTGCCTGTGCGGTCCTGCTTATTAAACCACCAAAATGGCGCGGCAGATCATCTTTTATCGGTGCGGAGCTGATGCGCCGGTATATTATGGACCTGCAGGAAAATACGGTGCAGGAAACCTCAGAGGAGTAATTATATGGATGAACAAACAACCTACTCGGCATTTCTTGCGCTTGTGGGGCGGCCAAACAGTGGCAAATCGACCCTGATAAACAGTATTATCGGAGAGAGCCTTGCAGCTGTATCTCCACTGCCGCAGACAACGCAGAAAAATATGAACGGCATATACACACAGGATAACCTGCAACTGGTATTTGTTGATACACCGGGAATTCATATGGGGAAACATCGGCTGAATAAAAACATATCTCATTTTGGCCTGTCCAAACTGGATGATACGGGTATTGATATTGTCTGCTATATGGTTGATATGTCACGTGAACCCGGCGCCGAGGAGGAGCGCATAGCCACACGGGCTGCCCGGGTGAGTGGAGCCAGGGAGGTGGTGATAATTTTTAACAAGGCAGATCTTTTTACCATTGATGAAGCGGAAAAAAAACGGGACGCTTTTTTTGAAGCCTATCCGGACCTTTCTCAGTGCCGTACCATTATGCTTAGCGCCCAGGCACAGGATGCGGCGGAGTTATTTATTCGTTTTCTTCGCCCCCTTATTCCGGAAGGGCCCTTTTATTATCCTCCGGATGAACTGACCGATTCCCACCTGCGGTATTTTGCTGCAGAATATGTGCGTATGCAGATTATCGGCCTGACATACCGGGAAGTCCCTCATGCAAGCTTTGTGGAGATAACTTCATATACGGAAAAAGAGGGCATCCATTATATTTCAGCAGATATCCACGTGGAAACCACGGGACAGAAGGCGATACTTATCGGCAATAAGGGGCACACCATTGCCAGGATCCGACGGCAGGCCCAATGGCGCATGAAGAAACTTACGGGAGGCGCAGTTAAATATCAGCTCTTTGTGAAAGTAACCCCTCACTGGCGGGATAAGACGGGGTATTTAAAGGAATTTGGTTTTGTGGAATAGGCCGGTAGCCGCTGCTGGGTACAGCTGCTGAGGTCTTTCAATACAAAATGGAGATGTGTTATGGAAAAATATGAGTATATCAGGCAGGAAACAGCAGAAAAAAAGGCAACGCGCAATACCCGGCTTTATGAACTGGTAAAGAAATCAGATACGATTGACATCTTTTTAGAGGTGATGCGGGAGCAATTAGAGGCATATATGCGGAATCACCGGGTATGCAGGCAGTATGCTCAGTATGAGATATCGGGATATGAGTATTTTGCAACCCTTTCCTGGGAGGATTATGCCGCGGTAACCCTGTGGCATTTACTTGAGAATGAAGGCAAGGAGTTCCCTGATGGAAACACCACTGCCCGGATTATATCACGGCCGCTGGAATTGTTCTGGAGGGCTCTCAAAAAGGGTGAGAAAATATCCCGGGATCTCTTTGCAGAGATGAATCATCTTTTTGAGCAATTTTTTGGAGACAATTCCCGGATTCATGTGACTCAGACCTGCCTTGAGCAATGGATGGGGCGTCATCCCTCGGGGTTGGATGAAGATATTGTGGCCCGACGTGAAAATAATAAAAAGCGGATTATTTCATACCTTGCCGAGGAGATAGAGCACGGCGCTGCTGAGGGGCGCTACGCTTTTCCTGCAGGGCTTTCACGGGAAGAGAAGATTTCCCAGGTGTATCGCTGGTGGGAAAATGCATCCTTTCACCTGGCCTTTGCCGTGCGGGACACGGAACGTCTGTTCAGGTTTCTGGGAGACAGTCTGGACGCCCATACGGCACGGGTAATGAAGCACGCCGAGAAACGGGGGATACCTATCTTTGTAAATCCCTATTACCTGTCACTGCTCAATGCCGGCGAAGATCAAAAACAGGGCGATGATGCTGCCCTTCGGATGTATGTGTTTTACGACGAGTGCCTCATCGGAGAATTTGGGCGGATTCAGGCCTGGGAGAAGGAGGATCAGGTTGTTATCGGTGAGCCCAATGCCGCAGGCTGGCTGCTTCCCTCCCATAATATTCACCGGCGGTATCCCGAGGTGGCAATTCTGATTCCCGATACCGTGGGTCGTGCCTGCGGCGGGTTGTGTTCCTCCTGTCAGCGGATGTATGGGTTTCAAAGCGGTGATTTTAATTTTGATCTTGAGAAGCTTGCTCCCCGGCGCAGCTGGAAGGATAAGCTTGAATGCCTGCTCAATTATTATGAAAACGATTCCCGTCTCCGCGATATCCTTATCACCGGCGGCGATGCCCTGATGAGCACAAATTCAAATCTGGAATATCTGTTTGCCCGTATCCTCGCCATGATTGAACGGAAAATTGAAAACAACAAATCCCGGGAACGGGGATATGCAGAAATACAGCGTATTCGTCTGGGAACCCGGCTGCCGGTTTACCTGCCGCAGCGAATTGATACGGGGCTTCTTGAGATTTTAACTGATTTTAAGAAAAAGGCGGAAGCCCTTGGGGTTTCCCAATGCGTGATTCAAACCCATTTTGAATCTGCCATGGAGGTAACTCCGGAAGTATCCCGTGCCGTAGCAGGCTTGCGTTCCACCGGCTGGTATATTACAAATCAGCAGGTCTTTACAGCCGCTGCATCACTTCGGGGTCATACGGCGAAATTGCGAAAAACCCTCACTGGTATCGGGGTTTTTCCCTACTACACCTTCTCCGTGAAGGGATTTGCGGAAAACCGGGCCAATTTTGCAACCAATGCCCGCCTTGTTCAGGAGCAGCAGGAGGAGAAGGCCTTTGGTGCAGTCAGCGATGATGTTTCATATTTACGACGGACCCGGGATATCCCTGCCGCTGTACGGGACTATCAAAACGAACATAATATACCCTTTATAGCACTGGACCGCAGTGTGATAAATCTCCCTGGTGTGGGAAAGAGTCTCACATTCCGAACCGTTGGCTTTGCACAGGACGGACGGAGGATCCTTCGTTTTGACCATGATAAGAACAGAACCCACAGTCCCCTGACGGAAGAAATGGGACGGGTCATTATTGTGGAATCCAAATCAGTGGGGGAGTATCTGCGGCAAATAGAAAAAATGGGTGAGGATCCAGGGGAGTATGAAGATATCTTCGGGTATCGCATTGCAGAGACAGAACGGAGAAATCCCTTTTATGAGTATCCGGACTATGACTATGTGCTCTCTGAAAATATAACACATTTTGCCTGGCCGGATAAAAAATAGTGGAGAAATGGTTTGAAGCTGGCTATTGTGCCGAATAACCGTTATTTTATAATGATACAACCAACAAAGTGAAAGGTGCTGTTCATGCGAATTGTTTTTTTAATGATTACCCTGTTTTTTTCAGTATCCATATCCGTTGCAGATTCCACTCAAATGCGGGAGGAGATTCGATCCCTTCTGAATGAGCAGAAATATGAGAGGGCGGAGGAAAAGAGTGCCGAATTTCTGGAACAGGAAGAGAGCGATGGGGTACGGGTTCTGTTTCTTGAGAGTGTTTTACAGCAGGAAGAATATGCCTCCTTTGACAGCTTGAGCGAAGATTTTATCTCTGCCCATAAAGATTCAGAGTATCTTCCGCGGGTGTATTATCTTCAGGGTATCGGTCTGGCAAAACGGGGGATGTACACCGAGGCGTTTCAAGCCTTCAATGATGCGGCGGCTTTGGTGGAAGAAGATACCCGGCAGATGGAAATTCTCAAAGAAAACAGCGAACGCCTGCTGCACCGGTTTATTTCCTACGATGAATTGAGAAATCTTGATCGCCAGGATCTGGCCCAACCTCTGCGTGAACTCTATGATTATTATTATGCCGTGCACCTTAAAAGTCATGATCTTCGCAGGGCACAGCGGGCATTACGGGAATTTATGGATATCTATCCCAATACCGAATATGACACATCACGGGTTATCGGTTCTCTTGCCCCTGATCCGGACAAGAGAGCGGAGACCGACCAGCATATTGCCCTGGTGCTTCCCCTGACGGGAGGTGACAGCCTTTTGGGTATCCACGCACAGCAGGCAGCGGAAATGGCTTTAAATGAATTTTCTCAGAGAACGGGCAGCAATCTCGATATTGATGTGATTGATAATAACAGCAGCTCCGTGGGAACAGCAGAAGCGGTTGCTGATCTTATCGATGCCGATGTTGATATAATTATCGGGCCGTTGATGAGTGATCCCGCCACGGTGGCTGCGGCCATGCTGATCGACCGAACTGATATTCTTCTTATTACTCCTACGGCCACAGACGGAGGCATTGCCGCCCTGGGGGAAAATGTTTTTCAGCTCAATATTACTCCGGAAGTGATCGCCCGCAGGATTGCCCGGTACGCCATGGAAAATCTCAGTATACGCGAATTTGCCGTCCTTTCCGAACTGACAGAATACGGGCGCCTGGTAACGGAATATTTTGTTGAGGAGGTCGAATCTCTGGGTGGAACAATCCTCTATTCAGATTTTTTTCCCGCTTCTGCAAGTGACCATGGAGAAAATTTCCGTGAGATGAAGCGGTATTTTGCCCGCCAAAACATGGACATCGATACGGCAGATACACTGACATCCCGACAGCGTGATCAGGTGGAGAGCTTTGTGGAGGATTCAACCCTTGCCATTCCCGGCCTTTTTATGCCCTCCGCAGTATCCAGTGCAGTGAACCTTGCGGCCCAGGTGCCCTTTTACAAAATCCGTACGCAGATGCTGGGTACAAACAGCTGGGATAACAACAATCTCATTCTTGACGGAGGAGATTATGTGCGTGATATGATTTTCTCCACGGATTACAGCCTCACCCAGGACCGGGACCGGTGGGATGACTTTTCCCAAAAATACAAAGAAAACTATGCTATGGACCCCCAGCGTCAGGTGGTTCCCCTGGCCTATGATGCCGTACATATTGTACTGGAAGGCCTTCAGCGGTCCGGCGGAACCGATGCTATGCGGCGGTATATTACCAATCTTTCGGCCTATGACGGCCTTTCCGGTCTTGTTACAATTGAGTCGCGCAGCGGCCGTAACAAGGCGGTTATGATAAAACGGGTTGATGACCGGGAATTTATCCGTATGGATTAGGACACAATGAATAATCTTCTCTTTTATATCACAGAGGCCATACGGTCTCTGCGGGAAGCTAAGATGGTTACCTTTATATCCATTATAACCGTGGCGGTAACCCTCTTTCTTCTGGCGGGTATTTCCCTTTCACTGTATAATCTACACGAATGGGTTGCACAGCAGAGTGCAGGCCCTGTTGTCTCGGTGTATCTGCAGCCTGAAACAGAGGAAGCCACAGCCGACCAGGTCTATAATGACATTGTCCGTATGAAGGGAGTGCATACTGCCGCATATTCCTCTCCCCGGGATGAATATGAACGCTTTGTTGATCTCTGGGGCGAAGAATTTCTTGCTCCCGTGGATGAAAACCCCTTTCCCCCCGCAGTATATATCGACAGTCTGGATGATGATATTGATATCGGGTTTCTCTCAGATATGATAGGGGATATGTCCGGTGTGGAATCTGTCCATTTTGCAGAGGAATGGTTCAATGAGCTTCGGTTTATCCGGGAGCGCCTGACACGATATATGAGCATAGCCATGGTAATAATAGCAACGGCATTGTTTTTTACCATCGTGAACACGGTAAAACTGACAATTTATGCCCGCAGGGATCTGGTGATAAATATGCAGTATCTTGGCGCATCCCGAACCTATATCCGTATGCCCTTTATTATTGAAGGGGTCTTTCAGGGGTGTATCGGTGCAGCAGCGGCATGGGGGTTTCTGGTGGTATTACAGAATTTTGTTATCACCATGGAGGGCATAGAATGGTTTGAGGAGTCCATGCCGTTCTGGCTTTTGACAACGGGAGTTTTTATGGGGGTGCTGGGAAGCTTTCGGGCAATACAGCGTTTTGAAACTTAGCAATACCACCGTGGTTATTGGCCGATTGGGTCAGATAAGGCGCGCAAAAAGATCGTAATCATCACAGTCAATTATTTCGGCCTCATGTATGGTACCGATTTCTCCGTCCCCGTCAGCGATAAAGACCCGTCCATCAACCTCAGGCGCATCAAGCAGGGTGCGGGCTTCGTACGTAAAATCGGGAATATCACTGATTCGGTCAATGATAACAGGAAGACGGGTACCCACTTTTTCCTCCTGCTTTTCCCGGCTGATATGACGCTGTATTTCCATTAGAATTTCGCAGCGTGACTGTACTGTTTCTTCCGAAAGAGTACGGGGTAATTGGGCGGCACGGGTTCCTTCTTCGGGGGAATAGGGGAAAACTCCGAGCTTGTCAAAGCGTGCCCATTTTACAAAATCGCAGAGCTGTTCAAAATCATCCTCTGTTTCACCGGGGTATCCCACAATAAAGGATGTGCGCAGCCCTGCTTCGGGAATGCGTCGGCGTATCCGGCTGATAAGCCGATAAATGCCCTCAGAAAGCGGTTTTCGTCCCATATCTGAGAGTATTGCATCCGATATATGCTGCAGGGGAATATCAAAATAGGAGCAGATGCGCTCCTGGCGTGCCACGGTATCCAACAATGCATCATCCACAAAAGCGGGATGCAGATACATCATACGAAAATACGGAATGGCGGTGTTTTCAATAAGCGTCGTGAGGAGTTGTGCCAGGCTTGTCTGTATATCACGCCCGTAGAAAGAAGTGTCCTGAGAGACAACTATACACTCCTGTACTCCCTGAGAATCGAGCCATTGTGCTTCCCGGACAAGCTCCTGAGGAGGAACGCTTCTGAAATCACCCCGAATATGGGGAATGATGCAAAAGGAGCAGCGATGTGAACAGCCTTCTGATATTTTGAGATGCTGGGTGTGACGCGGCTCTTCCAGGTGTCTGTGAAAAGAGGCGTCTGCGTCCAGGGATAGGAATGCGGCAAGATCTGTTTTCCAGTCGCTGAGATTGAGCCAGAGATCAACCTCGGGAAACTGGTCCGCAACCTCTGTGGCGTATCGCTGGGAAAAACAGCCTGCAACGATAAGTTGAGTGTCATCGGCCTCTGAGATCTGTCCCGCTTCAAGAATAGTATCAATGGCTTCCCGGGTGGCATTTTCGATAAAGGTGCAGGTATTAACAATAAGCAGGCCGGCTTCCCGGGGATCCCGGGTAATCTCATATGCACGGCTCTCAAGAAAGCCGACAATGGTATTTCCGTCAACTATATTTTTTGAGCAGCCGAGGTTAAAGAGGCATACCTTCTTCATTGCTGCTCCGGAGTATAGCCCGTGCGTTTTTCCACGGTCATGGCATGGTGAATAAATTTTTCAGCCCGGGCAAACCGTGACACATGGTGTGCACAGTTCTGCAGGCCTTCTTCATGTATCTCTGCAATGGATATACGCTTAAGAAAATCGTCCACCCCCAAAGGAGAGGCATAGCGTGCGGCACCTCCCGTGGGCAGCACGTGATTTGTACCGACAAAATAATCTCCCAGGGGCACCGGAGTCCAGGGGCCAAGGAAGATGGCTGCTGCGGTATGAATATGCTCCAGATCTGCCCGGGGATCACGGGTGACTATCTCCAGATGCTCCGGTCCCATAGTATTGATCACCCTATGGGAGGTTTCTCTGCTGTCAGTATGAATGAGCACCAGGGCGTTCGGGGCAAGGTTTTCAAATATCTTTCGCACGGGTGACTCGTCAATCGCCCGATACAGAGCATCCCGCACTTTTTGGGCAAAGGTCTGTGACTCCGTTACCAAAAAAGCGGTTTCATCTCCGCTGCCGTGCTCGGCCTGGGACAGAAGATCCAGGGCCATCCAGTAGGGGTCAGCGCTGTCATCGGCGAGAATTGCTATTTCGCTTGGCCCGGCGATGGAATCAATGTCCACAGATCCGTAGGCATATTTTTTTGCCGCTGCCACATAGGCGTTCCCCGGCCCGACAATTTTGTCCACAGCGGGAATTGTTTCGGTTCCTTCCGCAAGGGCGGCGATTCCATGGGCCCCACCGATCTGATAGACTTCTGTGATGTTGAGATATTCAAGTACGCAGGCGATTTCCGGTGAAATATTCCCTTCCCGGCAGGGAGTGATGGCAACAATCTCTTCAACCCCCGCAAGCTGGGCAGGGATGGCGTTCATAAGCACCGTTGAGGGATAGGCGGTAAAGCCGCCGGGGATATAGAGGCCCGCCCGTTTAAGCGGTACGACTTTCTGTGACAGAACCCCTTCGTCGGTTTCCATGGTAAAGGAGCGGTCCATGGTTTGCTTTGTGTGATAGGCTCTGATGCGGTGGGCAGCGGCAATAATGGTTTGTTTTAGATCCGGATCAACTTTTTTTGCCGCTGTGCTGAGTGCCTCCTGTGACAGTCTCAGAGTCTGCGGGGTCAGATCCTGTTTGTCAAATTTTCTGCAGCAGTCTATAAGTGCCCGGTCACCCTCAGTGGCAATGGATTCATAAATGGCGCGTACCGCCTCATCAACGGCGGTATCCCGGTTTTTTCGCTGAGCCTTAATATCCTGAAGTATGCGGGCACCATCCGGTGCGGCATAGTCAATAAGCGGTATGGTAATCATAAGGTGTCTCCTTTACGTAAGCACCGAGGCAAAAAAGCCGGAGTGATGGCCGGCTTTTCCACGGGGTTAATTTTTACTTTTCAGGGCGCTGAGAAGGGCGTCACCAAAATCCGTGCTGGTTGGAGCAGACTTTTTCCGCGGGGATTTTCCCTGCGCGGTGGGTCTTTTCCGTTTTTCCTGCGGGGGAGGAACATCACCGCAGCTTAGGGCGATGCGGTATTCATCGGGATCAACATCCTCAACGGTTACGGTAATGGTGTCACCCTTTTCCAGGGGCGTTTTTATATCTGAGCCAATTCGCTGACTGCGCAAAAGCCCGGTGATACCTTCTGAAAGATCCACAAAATATCCATAGTCCTGAACACCGCTCACCGTACCTTCACAGGTGGTTCCCGGAGAAAACCTTTCTTCAATATCCTTCCAGGGATTATCAACAAAATCCTTCATGGAACAGTCTATCTTATGATTTTCCTCATCGATATGGATGATGCGCGCCCTGACAATTTCTCCCCGGGAAACCTGTCGTGACGGTTTGCGTACGTGGGTCCAACCCATTTCTTCCGTACGGATCAGGGCTTCCACTCCGGGCATGAGCTTAATAAATGCCCCGAAACCGACAATGCGCGAAACCGGCGCTTCCACTTCATCGCCCACGGAATATTTTTCCAGGGCTTCTTCCCAGGGATTACTGGAAAGTCGTTTCAGGGAAAGAGAGATTCGGGATTCATGGAGTTCTTCGTTGCGCTGAACCTTCAGGACCATGACGGAGATATTCTCACCTTCCTTAACCACGGATTCGGTTTTTTCGTCCCGGTCCCAGGTGAGTTCTGATATATGTACCAGCCCTTCCACACCGCCGAGATCAACAAAGGCGCCAAAATGGGTGACACGGGTCACCGTACCGTTGATGGGCTCACGTGCCTCCATCGCGGCTTCAACCTTTTTAAGGGTTTCTTCGATATCACCCTGCAAAAGAGGAATGCGGGTAAGAACAATGTTGTCCCCGCGGTTTTCTATACGGGCAATGACAAAGTCAAATTCCTTACCCATGAGTTCCTGGGGAGAATCGGGAAAGGTAATATCTATAGTGGAAAAGGGACAAAATGCCTTGCGCCCCAGAAACTGGATATTGTATCCGCCCTTATTCATTCCGCTGATGCGTCCCTGCACGGGGATTTTATGCTTTTTCAGTGCCCGCAGAAGACGCATTCCCGCTTTTTTTCGCGAAGCCATGCTGTGAGAAAGAATAATGTGGTCTTCACCGGAGGCAAGAACCATAAATTGTGCCGGCTCATTGAGGGGGAGTGTGGGTTCCCCTTCGGCATTCTGTATATCCTCTGCGGGGACCAGGGCGGGGGTCTTTGTGCCGATATTGCAGGTAAAAAAGTCCTTTTGGGATTCTGTGAGGACGCCCTGCAGTGTTTGTCCTGCTTCAGGAGAAGGGTTTTCCCCGGTGCTTTGGGCCGCAGCCTGTGTCGGGGATGTCTGCTCCTTACTGGAATCGATAGTGTTGCTCATGGGTCAGCTCCTTTATTATGCTGTTTATAACCCTTATGCCTAAAACCCCTGCAACCCGCAGCAGCGGGTACAGACAGGCATAAGTCCTGTATTCATTTTTTTTCTGAATTCGGTGAATGCATCACCGTTCCATATATCGTAAAACGACTGATTGTGAATATTTCCGGCAATAAAATCCTGATAATCCCGGCAGGGAGTTACATCGCCGTTGGGGGAAATCTCTGCTACATGGTATATGCTCTGACAGAATGAATAGCCCGCATTCCAGGTGTGATCATCATAGTATCGGGTAATATCCTCACGGGTGTATATGTCGGGAAGAAACTGCGGCACCGAGGGTGAGTTTTTGTAGTTTCTGCGGATTTTCTGTACCTGGTCTGCCACCACGCCCGGGTCAACATCGTTGAAACAGGATTTGAGGTAGCCCGTATGGTTGCGCGGTGTATGGCCGAAACGCTTTTCAAACTCAGCTTCGTGTTCACGGGCCCGTTCTTTTGTGATAAACCAGCCGTAATAATAGGGGTGCAACTGGGTCGTGTCCTTTACCAGCTCGTGAATGGCTGAAAGCTTATGGTAATTTGTGTTGGAGATAACCGTGATGGGAACCACCAGGGGCATGACCAGTTTCTTTTTCTTTTTTATCCGTTGAACGGTATCAATAACCGCCATGGTTTTTTCAAAGTTTTTTGAATTTCCCCGGGCGGGAGACCGCATGGTGTTTTGCGAGTCTGCATCCCATCCATCCAGGGAAAGGAATAAAATATTGAGGGCTCCCGTTTCAATAAGATCTTCAAGGAGGGGTTCGATATTCTGGGAGTTTGTGACGATGGAACCGTAGAGTTTGTTTCTTCCCAGTTCTTCAAAAAAGGGCAAAAGAGGCTTCCACAGAGATGGTTCACCGCCCCATATATAGTAGACGGGAGAGTCTTTTTTTGTTTCCCGTACAATGCGTACAGCCGTATCAAGATCAAGCTGCTCAAGCTTTTGGCCCGCCGCAAGCTTTTGCTGAAGGTGACCGTTTTCGCCCCATTGTCCGCAGGATTCACACCGGAGGTTACAGATCTCGTTTACCCGCAGAGATATCTGACTGACCGGTTTGTTCTCTTCGGGATTATAGGATCGGACATACCGCCTGTAGGGAAATTTGAACAGGCTTATGCGATTCAGATCCTCCAGTATGGAGGGAAAAAGATGTTTAAATAAAAACCGTGGAGGTATAACCGCCTTGCCGTTAAATCTGCCCATAGTGCACGCCCTCTTTCTTCTTAGACGTATAAAATATATACTTGCAGGGGGCAATACCTAATTATTAGGGTATTGAAACAGTAAAAAAGATGGGGCGGTACAGGTAATATGCCCAAAGGGGTGAGGGGGCAGTATATCTTTTGATGAAAGGACCGCTGATTCTCAAAAGGAGAAGTGCATGGGATGTAATTGCCGGGTTCGCAACAGTCTTCTTGAAAAGAATTATACCCTCAACCGGGGTGCAGTATACCTGGATTATTGTGCCACGGCGCCCGTAAAAAAGGCTGTTCTGGCACGCTATGAAGATGCCCTTCGCCGCCGATGGGCAAATCCTGCCAGCCAGCACGGCGCGGGGGTAAAAGCCTACGGGGAGATTCTTCATACCCTGTCCTTCTGCGCGAACGTCTTTGGGAGGGATCGCAAGTGTTATTTTGGTGAAAGCAGCTCAGCCCTTTTACGACGGGTTATAGCAGGTAGTGATGCAGAGTGCTGTATTACCACAGAGACGGATCACCACTCCCTTCGCAGCATTCTTCCCGAAGATACAACACGGGTTATCCCCGTTTCCTCTGCGGGCAAAATGGATATGGAAGCCCTTGAAGACGCCCTTGATCCTCAGATAAAAACCCTTGTGCTCTATTCCCCCCTCAACCATGAAAGCGGGGCGGTGCAGGAGGCGCAGGCTGTTTTTGCCCTGGCGAAAAAAAAGAATGCCCTGGTCTGTGTGGATGCCGTGCAGGCTCTGTTTCGGCTTCCCCGAAAGCTGTGGCTGCCCTGGGCCGATATCTGTGTGGTTTCCGGTCATAAGATTGGTGCTCCCATGGGGGTGGGTCTGCTGTGCGTGCGGGAGGAAAGCGGGTTTGATCCGGTACTTCACGATGAAACCCTGGAATTCTCTCTCTTTGACGGCACCTGTAACGGGCCGGGTATTGCAGCCTTTGACGAAGCCCTGCGGGATTTTATTCAGCACGAAGCAGAGATATTCCGGCATCTGTCTGTTCTTACGGGTGAAGGGGTTGGTATCCTTGAAAACGCCCCCTTTCCCGTGTATATTGAAACACCCAAAAACTCCCGCCGGGGGATACTCTGCATCAGTCTGCCCGATATTGAAAATATTGAAGATCTTTTAATATTCTTATCCGGCCGGGATGTGTATGTGAGCCGGTTTTCTGCCTGTTCAGGGGATCTTTCCCGCCCTTCTGCGGTACTGACCGCCATGGGCAGACCCCGTGAGCGGACCAGAAAATCCCTGCGTATCTCCCTGGGGGAGAATAGTCAGAGGAGTGATTTTTTTGTGCTGCGAAAGGCTCTGACAGAGGCCCATAATCGCGGTGTGTGATACCACTTATATATTAAAGGGGTAGACAAAGAGAGTCGGGTAATTATTTTTTATCGTTCCCAGTCTTCTGACTGGGAACACATTTCAGCAGTCTCTCTACAACACGATTGATGTATATACAGCCTCAATTGTCTAATCCAGGGTAGTTCAAAGGAGCATCTATGGGACCAAGTAGATACAAAATCTATGATAACAGATACCCCTATTGTATCACCGGAACATGTATTCGGTGGATTCCGCTCTTTTCAAATCCCGATAACGAATCCATATTTCTCAATACTATTACATACCTGCAGGAATCACAGTCACTGCAGATCTTCGCATGGGTCATGATGGAGAATCACTTTCACATGATCGCCCGATCTTCTGATTTGGCAAAGACCGTGGCGATTCTTAAATCATACAGTGGTAAAAAGGTTGTTGAATCTCTGAAAGAGAAAAAGAACTATGGCCTATTGCAAGAACTATCATTTGGAAAGAAACCTCACAAGACAAAGCAGAATTTTCAGGTATGGCAAGAGGGCTGCCATCGGGAAGTTATTTTTGACCGTTCGGTCATGACGCAGAAGATTGAATATGTTCATAATACCCCTGCAAAACGTGGTTTTGTAGATCTTCCCGAGCAGTGGAGGTACTCTTCTGCACGGGATTATTTTGGCGGAACAGGGCTTATTACAGTTGTTACTGGCTGGTAGTGGAGCCGGAAGGCTCGATACTGGCGTTCCCAGCCAGAAGACTGGGAACGAGATAACGGGTTATTCCCAATTGGGAAGATAGGGCTGAAAACCGTCTCCGGCAAAGCCTCTTTCTCCATCTTCAATATACACTGTGTCCGCGCCGTCTACTCCGTAGATACGTACTCCGTTTTTGAGCGTGGCGCATACACGGTAGTTATCACCGCCGCCGGGGGTTATGGCGTAGGTAAAGTATTTGCTGTCCGGGATTTGAATGGAAAGTTTTTCCAGGTCGCTTTTTGTGTCGCTTGTGACCCACTCACCGGTTTCTGAAAAATACAGGTGAACCGCATCGTGCATAGTGCGCAGGGCGGGAGCGACCTCTGATACCCGTGCACGATCTGCAGAGCGGAGGAACGTGGGTACGGCAATGGCGGCAATGATGCCGATGATCACAATGACCACCATAAGTTCAACTAAGGTAAAGCCGTTGTGTTTCATGGCTGTCCCCCTCAGATTGAGTACATATCCTCCCCTGGATATATGTATGTGGTCAGGTAGTAAAAAGAGGGAGCTGGTTACTCCCTCTTTTGTTGGATCATCACTTGATGGCGAAGGTTTTGATCTCTTCTATAATGCTTCGTCAACCCCGTCTGTCTGGCCGTCATCAGCCCAGTTTGGTGCAAGGGTATGGAAATCTTCGATGGACTTTCGCCCGTTCGTTGAGTGGACACTTGCCACAACTGTTCCATTTCCAATATCTCCCATTTCCATGGTTGTTGTGGCGAAGGCGACATAGTTATCACCATCCTCAGTTAATTCGTAGTCAAACCAGTCGCTGTCAGTGGAAGGATCATCGACTCCGATGTCACTCCAGCTTCCATACTCGCCGGTTGATGCATAATAGGCGTTTTGAGCGTTTTCAATGGAACGAAGCATTGAGGGAACTTCCGAAGCCCGCGCTCTGTCCGTGGCACCCATCATCTGAGGCAGGGCTACTGCCGCAAGGATACCGATAATTACAATTACAACCATCAACTCTACTAAGGTAAAACCTTTTCTGTTCATCATAATGAACCTCCAAATTAAATGTTTCCTGTTTCATACTCCTCTGCCTTCATTATGAAAAACGCGCGGCAATGCTTGAAATAAACCTCCTGCATTTGTTGACTGTAACACACATATATAAGTATACCACCCTTTGACAATAATGCAAGGAAAAGAGCAGAAAAAAGACAAAAAATACTTTGTCATGTTCCTAATATAGTATAACGCATACCGTTGCGGT
>JBNJEI010000040.1:0-22216 GCA_051745755.1 Fibrobacterota bacterium | reverse complement strand
AAAAGGAGATATACTATGAAAAAACTTTCAGTGACAACATGTGTTTTGGCTCTTTTTTTCTGCACAGGAGCACACGATCATGAGCTTGACGCCCTTGATATACGGGAGGCAGAACTCACCGAAGCAGGAAGCCGAGAACGCGAAACCATATATGTTCGTGAGGAGGACCACACCTCTGCGGCCCGCACGGTGGATGAGCTTCTTACGGGTATTGCCGGGGTGGATGTTACCCGCACAGCGGCCACGGGCAGTGACGGACGGGGGAATGTACATGTTCGCGGCCTTGATGATAAGCGTATTGCTGTGGCTCTCAACGGACGGGTGGTGAATGGTTCCGGTGTTATGGGCGGTGTCTATGTGGACTGGTCCACTCTGTCCATTGACGATGTTGAAAAAATTGAGGTAATTCGGGGCTATAAGGATGCCCGGTACCCAAACGCCGTTGGCGGCGTGGTGAATATTATTACGGTGCGGGAAATTGAGAAAGACCGCACGCAGGTCTTTGGTTCTCTTTCGAGCATAGAGCCTGCCGCCGATGATCCGCTTCGTACTCCAGCGTATACTGCGGGGGTGGCACACCAAAAAAGAATCGGTGATTTGGGGCATCTCTCCCTGTCTCTTTCAAATACGTCGGCAGATGCCTTTCTGCGCAATAATTTCAACGACCAGATGGAGCTTTCCGGTGCCCTTAACCTTTATCTTACGGAGGATATGCACTTTTCCACCACTCTGAAGCAGAGTATTCAAAACAGAGGCCTCACCGTGGAAAACAGGCGGGATTCAGATTTTTTCGATTCCTCCTATCCTGAGGCCGGAGAGGCTGGAAGAGCTGGTCCCGGGGTTCCCTGGCGGGGCGGTGAATACACCTGGGGAGATAGAAGCAGCGTGGAAAATATCCGTACTCAGTGGGATGTATCCCTGGAAAAGAAAATCAATGAAACTCTTCTGCGGGGCAGTTTTTATAGTACCGATCAGGATCGCCGTCAGCACTACTACGCCATAGACGATTCCACTCATCTTGTATTGGAGCGCTTTGCCAAGCCCGAAGCGGGAACACGGGGTTGGAATGTCTCTGCCGAAACATCCCTGGGAGGCCACGAAATTACCTACGGAGCTGACGGACAGCTTCGCCGCACTGAGTCAAATGTTATCTACACAGCGGATGAGGAGTATTTCACCCGTCCCATGGAAACCATTCACGATCTGGAGAGCCTTCCCGAGCCCAAAGACCGCTCCCGACGGATCGGGCTTTTTGTGCAGGATGATTTTGCCCTTCGCGAGGATATTCTGCAGTTACATGGCGGTACCCGTTTTGATTATTATAAAGGATATGAGGAAGAAACAACTGATACAGAGGAATCCATTTTTACCACTGTGAGTCCCACCGCGGGGGTTACCTATACTCCTGTAGCGCACACCGCCTTAAGCGCCTTTGCTTCAATTGCCACACGGCATCCCGTGGAACCGGAATATTACTGGTATTACAACGGGCATGATCCCGATACGAATCCCGATTTTGAAGGAACCCGCAAGGATCTTTCGCCGGAACGGGCCTATCAGCTTGATCTTTCCCTTGATCAATACCTTTTGGACGGCAGCCTTAACTGGGGAGTCAATCTGTATACCATGTCCGTTGATGATTATATTTCATGGATATTCGGTTATCCGCCCAGCCGGGTTATCTACAATATTGACAATGTGACTCTCCGGGGGCTGGAACTGTTTTACAGTCATCATGTGACGGATCAGCTCAGTCTGTCGGCCAATACCAGCCTGCAGAATTCCGAAAAAAGCGGAGATATTCTTGACATGAGCAATGATCTTTCAGATGAGCTTCTGGAACTTCCGCGGGTAAAGGCAAACGGGCGCGTATCCTACAGTTTTCGCAATGATATGCGTGCCATTCTTACCACACGTTTTGTGGGGGAGCGCGATTTTATCACGGGAAATCGGGCGCGGGAGGAGAGTCTTGCCCTGGAAACCCTTGATCCCTTTGCCACAACGGATATATCTGCGGCCGTCCCTCTTTTTACACGTCGCACTGATATTACGGCAAAACTTACAATAACTGCCATGAATATTTTTGACACTGACTATGAGGAGGTTCTTGATTTTCCCATGCCGGGCCGCAGTGCACGTCTTGGATATACCATGGAGTTTTAGTCTAAGGCGCTGAATACGGTATTCTCTGAATTCTTTTTTAAAATCATACAAAAAACGTATTATTATTCTATAATCCGTATATGATAAACCAATAAAAGGTATATTAGACGTTGTTCAAAATTAATTATAAGGAGTTTTGTATGATTCAGAAGCTGATAGTCTCTTTCCTGCTATGCGCTGCATGTGCTGCCCCTGCGTTTTCCCTGGAAAAGGCGGGGATCCCCGTATCCCTGAATTCTTCGGTGCATTCCGGTGCTTCCTATACAGGGGTTCGACTTCATTTCAGCAATCTATATGCCCTTGAACCCCTTATCGGCTTTCATTTTATGGAGAATAACAGTTCCTTCCGGTTTAATATCAGAAACCTTTTCTATCTTACACAGATTGGATCCCTGGATCAATATTTTATGGGAAGTCTGCGGGGTGATTTTGACGGAAACTTCGGAATTGACGGTCGGTTTGGGCTGCAGCATAATCTTACGGGAAGCCTGGATTTATTTGGTGAGATCGGCTTTAATCTTCATTTCGATGCCTTTCAGATGTATAATGCCGGCGGAGTGGGTGTTATCTTTTATTTCTAGTACAGTCCCTGGGAATGGTTTGTGTTTTTCCTTTCCATTCCCTTCTGTTTTTCACACATTTGTCATTTCCATAAGGTATTTTTTCATCATTACTTTTTTGCGAGGTTAGTATGTACGAGGTTTCCACGGAACAGCATTTTTCCGCAGCTCATTATCTGCAAAATTACAAAGGTGCCTGCGAGAATCTCCACGGACATAACTGGAGAGTACGCGTTTGTGTACAGTCAGAAACGGTTAATTCCATTGGCCTTGCCATCGATTTCAAGGATTTAAAGAGAATGCTTAAAGAGCTTCTTGCCACTCTGGATCATACCTGTATTAATGAAACAGCCTTTGCCGAATCCTGCGGAAATCCTTCCAGCGAGAATCTTGCCAGATATATTTTTGAGGAAATGCAGAAATCCATGGGGAAAGAACACCCCCGTGTTGATGTGAGCCGTGTTGATGTGTGGGAAACACCGGGCAACTGCGCCTCCTATTATTTGTAGCATGTCTGTACTTGCTGTTTCGGAACTTTTTGTATCCATCCAGGGTGAATCAACTCATGCGGGGCGGGTATGTGCCTTTATTCGGCTTTCCGGCTGTAATCTGCGTTGCCGCTATTGTGATACTGCCTATGCATGGCATGGGCACGAGAATATGGAAATAGGACACATCCTTAACTGGGTGAAATCACAGGATGTTGATCTTGTGGAGATAACCGGAGGTGAACCCCTGTGTCAGGACAAATGCAGTCTCCTTGCTCAGGAGCTTGCATCCTCGGGATATGAGGTGCTTATTGAAACCAACGGCAGCCGGGATATTTCCGCTCTGCCCTCGGAGGTAAAAAAAATAGTGGATTATAAGCTGCCCGGAAGCGGTGAGTACGGTAGTTTTCTTCCGCTAAACATCCAGTGCATGAGCAGCAGGGATGAGCTGAAATGCGTTATTTCATCGTGGCGGGATTATTGTGCAGCGCGGGATTTTATTCACCGCTCTGCAGCTGGTCTTACGGTTGTTTTTTCACCGGAATGGAAAGAACTGCCGCCGCGGAAACTGGCTGAATGGATTGTCGCGGACCGCCTTGGCGTGCGCTTGGGGATTCAGCTTCATAAGGTACTCTGGAAAAATGAGGAGCGAGGTGTATGAGTAAAAAAGCGGTAATATTATTGAGCGGAGGAATTGATTCCTCAACCGTGGCTGCTGTTGCAAAGGACGCGGGGTTTGAATTATACGGACTGAGCTTCAGCTATAATCAGAGTCATTCTGTGGAGCTTGATTCGGCGCAGAATATTGCAGATTCCCTGGGTTTTGCAGAACACAAAATTATGAATATCGATCTTGCCTCTTTTGGCGGGAGCGCTCTCACCTCTACGGCGCAGAATATTCCCAAAAACGGCGATTATGTGCAGGAAATACCCGTGACCTATGTTCCTGCACGTAATACAATATTTCTTTCCTTTGCCTTGGCGTGGGCGGAAGTGCTTGAGGCTCGACACATTTATATCGGTGTCACCGCTGTTGATTATTCCGGATATCCCGATTGCCGTCCGGAGTTTATTGCAGCCTATGAAAAAATGGCTAATCTGGCAACCCGAACGGGTGTGGAAGGAAATAAAATCAGCATTGAGACTCCGCTTCTGGATCTGAGCAAATCTGAAATAATTCAAAAAGGTACAGCTCTGCAGGTGGATTATTCCCTGACCCACAGTTGTTATGATCCCACCATAGAAGGAATCAGCTGTGGCCATTGCGACAGCTGCCTGCACCGCAAAAAAGGTTTTGAAGAGGCGGGAATTTCCGACCCCACAAAATATATTACCCCCTGAAGATGCCATTGTTGAGGAAACAAATGAAATCAGCGGCGCTGTGCCTGTGTGTCTTTTCACTGTTTCTTTTTGCCGGTGATGAATCGGCAAAGCTGCAGGAATATTCCCGGCAGCTTCGTGAGTACCGGGATCAGACCGATTCCATTTCAAATCTCATTGAGGATCATCAATCCCGTATTGACTCCCTCTCGGAAACAGAGGGGAATATGCTGACCGTTCTTTCTGAGATTGAGAATATGATGGATTCCTCCACCAGGCGTCTTGAAAATGTATCAGCACAATATGATTCTCTTTCTGCGGAGGTGGAAATGCTTAATGATTCCCTGCTACATCTTCAGGATAAGCAGAATGAGAGGATGGAACAGATGAAAGAGCGTCTTCGGGAAATGAATCGTACGGGCAGACCTCAAACCCTTGAGCTGCTGTTGCAGTCACGTTCTCCCCGGGAGATGTTTCAGAAAATGCACTATGCAAAAATCCTTTCAGAACGGGACCGAGTGCTGCTGAATCAATTGCAGAAAATCCAGAGCAGGCTTGAGGTGCAGCGGGCGGAAATGGAACTGCGGGAAGAAAAACTTCTGCTTATGAAAGATCAATTACAGCAGGAGCAGGAGTATTATGCACGTCAAAAACAGGAGCGTAGAGAGATTATTTCCACTATTCGTGAGAGTAAGGAAAGCTGGATGAGCACTGTTGAAGAACTGGAACAGGCTCAGGAAGATCTTTTGAGCCTGATAGAGCAGGTGGCGACAAAACGCGATGCCCTTGCTCAGCAGCTGAAGGCTCTGGATACCTTTTCCGATCTCAAGGGAATGTTATCCTGGCCTGTTTCGGGGGAGTTAACCCAGACTTTCGGACGGGTTGTTCATCCCGAATACCAAACTATTACGCGCAGTAACGGCATTGATATTTCCGCCCCCAGGGGTGAGTCGGTTGTTTCCGTTGCTCCGGGAGTCGTCAGTTATACCGGACGGCTGCGCGGCTACGGTAATATTGTTATGATTGCCCATCAGGGAGATTATAATACTGTGTATGCACACCTTGCGGATATACATGTATCTGCGGGGGATGAAGTGGGAAGTGAAAGTATTATTGCTACTGTGGGTGAAAGCGGTTCCCTTGATGGGCCGAAGCTCCATTTTGAAATTCGGGATGATGCGCGGGCAGTTGACCCGCAGGAATGGCTGAAAAGCGAATGATACTCAGCGATACCTGATTTCGTAGGGGTACCCCTGTTCTGCGAGAAAAAGCTGTCGGTTCATGGCAAAATCCAGCTCCTTTGAATCACGGGTGACGATGGAATAGAAAAGCGCCTGCTGATTTTCTTTCTTTGGTCTGAGTATTCTTCCCAAACGCTGGGCTTCCTCCTGTCGCGAACCGAATGTTCCCGATACCTGAATGGCGATATTTGCATCGGGTAGATCTATGGCCATGTTTCCCACCTTGGAAAGGATAAGAACGCGAATTGCGCCCTTGCGGAACTCCTCGTAGAGGCGGTCCCGTTCATCGTTGGGAGTGGCCCCCTGAATAACGGGGGCGTTGAATGTTTTTCCCAGCTTCTCCACCTGACTGATATAGAGGCCGAGGACAAGTATTTTTTCCGTAGGGTGGGCGTGTATTATTTCACGGGCAATGTCAATTTTACGGGTGTTTTCATAGGCTGCGCGAATTTGCTGCCGCGGAGCAAGGGACAGATAGGATGATTTTGCCGCGTCATCAAGATCAACGCGTATTTCAATGCATTTTGCCGCTGCTATCCAGCCGTCTTTTTCCAGCTCTTTCCACGGGACATCGTATTTTTTTGGACCGATCAGGGCAAAGACGTCGCCCTCCCGTCCATCCTCCCGAATAAGGGTGGCGGTCAGCCCCAGCCGGCGTCGTGCCTGAATCTCTGAGGTGAATTTGAATACCGGTGCGGGAAGAAGATGTACTTCATCGTAAATGATGAGGCCCCAGTTTTCTTCATTGAATATGTGGAAGTGCTTGAATTTTTCGGTTTTTGATCTTCTGTGGGTCAGTATCTGGTATGTGGCAATGGTGACGGGCTTTATCACCTTGGTTTCGCCGCTGTACTCGCCGATGTCATCTCCAGACAGATCTGTTCTGTTGAGGAGCTCACGTTTCCATTGGCGTGCTGCGGTAATGTTGCTGACCAGTATAAGCGTTTTTTTGGAAAGATCAGCCATGGCCTTAATGCCGATAATTGTTTTTCCTGCTCCGCAGGGAAGAACCACAAGACCGCTTCCACCGGGAAGCTTTGTATTACCCATAAAGGCGCCCGCCGCTTCCTTCTGGTAGGTTCTGAGCTCAAAGGGAGTGCCGTCACGGGAGGTAGTGCGCAGGTGTATGGGGTAATCTTCGCCGGAGACATAGCCGGCCCGGTCATATACGGGGTATCCCAGTTTCATAAAAGCCTGTTTGATAACTCCCCGCAGATTCTCCTTTATGGGAACCGTGGTGTTTGAATCTGCTTCAAGGCCATATTTCCTCAGAACCGGGTTCTGAATCAGGGAGGTGAGCAGATTGGTATCCGTGGTGCGGAGTATCAGTCCACCTGCGGAATCCTTCTCAAGAAAGATCTTGCCGAATCTGCTGATCTGCTCCCGAACTTCCTGCAATACATTCTCCGGTACGGGATATTTGGAATATCCCCGCAGGACGCTTATTATATCCTCTGCTGTCAGGCCCAGGGATGCAGCATTCCACAGAGAAAGGGGGGTCAGGGAATAAGTGTGAATGTATTCCGGGCTTTTATCCAGATGGGCAAAGGCGGACAGGGCATCGCGCGCTTCTTCATATCTGCTGTTTTGAACTTCAAGAAGCAGGGTGCTGTCACTTTGTATTATCAAGGGATTTTCAGGGTTGTACACATTGGCCTCTTTCATTCCGGGTTGTGGGAAAATAACTATTGCCCCGGTGAAAGTAAATGGGGAGTGTGCCGGAAGATTCTACGCTTAGAAAGCCACCGCCTTCGAAACGCATTTTGGTTTTCCTGCATATCAGGCAGCGGCAGTATCGGCAGGTATACACGTATTGTGCAGTACGGGGCTGTCGATTTTTCTCGGGGTAGCTGCGTATACCGGGAAAAGATCAGGAGAAGTGCATATCTGGAACCGGCAGGGAATGTCCCCCGCTTTTATGACGTCCAGCGCAGGGACGGGGTAATTCGGCGTATCTTCTCACGCACAAGAGACCGCTGCGGTACCAGGTAAGTATGCCGGTGCGGCGGCAGTGGTTTTTTTACCCTCTGCCCGGAATCAGTGCAGTAGTAGTGTTCTCCCCATACATATACCCCGGACTGGAATCCGGGGTATAATGTGTCCTCTGAGTGCGTGGATCTGGGTTTATGGCCGGGAAATCCCGTATCTGCAGACCCACCGGTATCTTCTACCGCTGTGGTCGGTCCGTCGCAGGTTTCGTTTCTTTCTTTGTGGAAATCAGGGTGGGGACAAAGATCAATAATCCAGAAATAATACCCGGCATTCCTTCATAGACAAGGAGATGCAGATCCAGATACCGCCAGAGAAGGGCAACCATAAAGCCCGTAATCACAGCGGTTATGGAGGTTTTTTCTTTCGGCTTCAGCCCCAGACACTGAACGATCAGAAGCGGAGCGAAGGCGCTGGCCATTCCCGACCATGCCATGATAACCATATTGAAAACTGTTTGCTCATTGAATATGGCCCAGGCAAGAGCGATTATGGTGATTACTCCCGTGGCAGCCTTTATGAGCAGGGTGCTTTGTATCTTTACGGGTAGCACGTCATGGGTCAGGGCGGAGGAGCAGCTGAGAATAACCGAATCTGCGGTGGACATGGTTGCGGCAAAGACTCCCGCGAGGATTACCCCTGCCAGAGCCGGATGCAAAAGCTCGCGGGCCATCATGGGCAGTGCCAGTTCCTGGTCAAATCCTCCTTCGGTAAAATAAATTCGGGAGAGCATACCAACCCCGATGGCGGCAAGATAGAAAAAGGTAAACCATACATAATACCACCACTTTGCGGCTTTCATATGGTCGTTGTTGTTCAGCGCCATAAACCGCACCATAATATGGGGTTGGCCGATAACAGAAAGCCCGGCAAATGCCCATCCCAGGGCAAAGAAAAATCCCCCCAAAAGCCCCGGAAAAATAAGGTCTTTTGGAAAGAGATTGAGGAAATTCCCCTCGTTAACCGCACGAAGCTGGACTACTGCACCCTGAAATCCGCCGGCGTCCGTAAGAGCCACAATAAGAAGAAATGTCATAGCAAAAATCATCACCATGGACTGAGCGGCATCAGTCCATATGGATGCACGGATTCCGCCGGCAATGCAGTATGAGAGAACAAGAACGGCACCAATGGAAGCTCCCATCCACAGCGGCCAGCCGAATAATACCTCCAGGGCTTTACTTCCCGCAACCAGCTGTGCTCCTGCATAAGCCAGAAGAAAGACCAGGGTAATTATGCCGATGGTTCGCTGCAGAGCCCGGTTGTCTTGGCCCCACCAATTACTCAGGGCTCCGGAAAAATTTACTTCATTGGTGGCACTGACGGTATCACGGAGTTTGGAATGAATAAAAAGAGACGCCAGGAAATCCCCGCCGATCCAGCCGATCATCACCCAGACCGATGAAAGCCCCGCCATAAATGTATAGCCGATCATACCGATAAACATGTAGCCGCTGTTATTTGTGGAAACTGCAGATAATCCTACAAGAGAAGGGGCAACAGAACTGCTTGCCAGGTAGTAGTCCTTTTTGGTTCCCCTGCTTTTCAGAATTGAACTGAGGCCGATGATACCGAAAAGCAGCAGAAATGCAAGAAAACTGTAAATCATAGAGCGTCCTTTCTAAATAATCAAGATTAGAGATAATATACATTCCGTGGGGATGTTGCATATGATTTCCAATAAAATGCAGGACGGGGTTTGTTTTGTCCCCATCTGTGGCGGATACAGGCATTGCCTCCGGGGAAGAATTTACCCGGCAGGGAGAATATCGAATGCTGTATGCAGCCTAAGGAGACGGTATTTCAGGAGTGGGATTTTACCAGTGACAGGTATGTTTCCACTGACTGTGCAAAGGCTTCAGCCGTAGTACTGCTGCTGAAAAGAAATGCTTCTTTGAGCCCCGTGGAGCTGCGTAAGGTGAACATGCCGTATTCACAGAGCGGAATTGAATAATTATTCGTAAACCGCTTGTCCCGTGAGCCGTCTTTATTTACCCGTGCCCAGGTGTGCCCCTTTTTTTCAGCATCAGCCGGGGGAATGCCCTCTTCCGGCAGAGTTATTTTCTCAAAAGAAGCAGTAACGTCACTTAGGTCAATCAATCCCCGCTTTTTGTCGCTTCCTTCAATAAGAATAAAGGCTGGATACAGATAGATATGCGTCTTTTGTGCCGTGGAAAAATGCAGTGGTGCCACATCGGTGCTAATAAGAATGTATGAGTCAGGATGCCAGGTGACTGGCGTTTTTGAGAAGTTTGTGGATGAGAAGCTGCGCGCACGACTTTTGTCCACCGTGGTTTTGGCGGTGATGTCCCATATCTTTTTGCAGCGGCAGACCCGGTTGTAATCTGTATGGAGCCGGGTGTAACTTCGCTGGATATCATCACCGGGAGAAAAGTTAAGGGAGACAATTGCCTGTTTACATTTTTTCTGGAGTTGTACGAGTGCTTTGCGGAGTAGTCTTTTCTTTTTTTTCATGCGGGACAGGAAAAAGCCAATAAGGCATATTTTTAAAAGAAAATGAATACCTCTGAGCACCTGCAGGCGTGTGTGTGTTTTGCGGTATTCAGAATATATGGTTTTCCGCATTTCTTCACAGGAAAACAGAGTTGTGTTGAGGCTTTGGAGTTCAGGGCTGGTGGTCTCACTGATATCCCGGGTGTGAAATGACTCTTTTTTTAATGGAATGGAGTGGTTCCCCGGTGCCGCTGGCGTTCTGCTCCTCTGAGAGGCTGTGCTGCCGATTCTTTTGCGGTCATACAGGCCTGTGCCGGGAATGCCCGTATTAAGATAGGCTCCTTCCCTGCCCAGGTTGACCGAGGCACCGGGTATGCCGCCGGTAATACTTATTCCGGATTTACTGAAATTGAGATTGATCCCGGGGATAATTTGTTTTCGTTTTCTGAATCGCATGGCAACAGCTCCCTTTTATGCACAGTATATCATGGGGGATGACACCTGTCAAGAACTGCCTGAGCTGCGAAGACGGGTCATACTCCAGTGACAGAGGGAGAAATCGAATTTAACGGGATCTTTGGGGGCCAGCTTTCCCAAAGTGCGGGTGATCTCCGCGGCGGTATTCCACGAAGCACTTCTTCGCCGGGCAAGGCGAAGTTCCCTGGATATTCTCAGAATATGCGTATCCAGGGGAATAATCAGATGTGCGGGGGAGCTGTTTTTCCAGAGACCGCAGTCAATCCCGTCATCGGGGCGGATCATCCAGCGAAGATACATATTCAGACGTTTACACGGGCTCTGTGTGGTTCCCCGGGGGAGAAGATAGGCAAAGGCGCGTCGTCTCTGTGAAGAAAGCAGGGGATGTGCAAAAGAGTGAATGCGGCGGGAAAAGGCGCCTGCACCATGGCGGGGTGAGTCTGCCTGCAGTAATTCATCCTGATAGAGATTTTCCAGATTGCCGTACCGCAGAATGATTTCTTTGAGGGCCTCACATAACACGGCGATATCCTCTCCGCGGGTAAAACGATAGACCAGGGGAGAGAGACGATGTTTTTTTTCGGCAAACCCGGTGTCAGTAATAAATGAGCGGGGCGAATTTTTCATGATGCCACACAGCCTGTTCAGGGTGGCAATGATGGTTTCCACACGTCCGTAGGAAAGACATGCGGCCACAAGACCAAAGAGTTCACGCTCATCTTCAGGCAGGCTCCGGACAGTAAGGAGGGGATCCAGACCCAGAAGATCGGGGTGATGGTATTGGCCGTAGGCAGCCAGGATTGTTTCTTTTGTTTTCGGGGAGAGTCTCATATCCTGAAAAATAGTAAATGCCGGCGTCAGGTCATTTTTATCTTGCTTCTGTGAGTGAAAAAGATATATATAATGGTTTCGTGGTATGCCACGGTTTTGCCTTTGGGTGCCGGCAGGTTGTTGGGTTGCGGCACAGGAAGGTGTTTTCCCTTCCCGGGGTACGGGCTCTTACAAAAGATATATCAGACGAGGGGAATCCATGCGAAACCCGGTTCCAAAGGGTGATGCTGAGCACCAGATCTCTCAGGCTATTATCAAATTTGAACAGGAATACATGGGGCGCGGGCCGGAAGATACCCGTACACTTATTTTTGATGATATCATATTTGTGCGCCTCAGGGGAGTATTAACTCCGGCAGAGAAGCAGCTTGCAAATACTGAGGACAGCCAACAGGGACGGTCCCTGATTAAACAGGTTCGCCAGGAGCTGTTGGAGAAAGCCCGACCCCTGCTGGAGCGCATTGTTGTTGATATTACGGGGTGTGAAATTATTTCACTCCATACGGATATCAGCATTGCCACGGGAGAACGTATTATTGTTTTTACCCTTGCCCGGGCTTTGAAATTTAAAGAATAAATTTCGGTTGTTTAAGAAAAGGTATCCTTCGGGATACGGTTTTTTAAGAGACCTCCCAAGCACTGATGAAATACAGTGTTTCGGAGGTTTTTTTTATGTATTTTTTAAAGGAGAATGATATGATTGGTTCCTTATCCCTACCGGCAGATGTGACTGCCCTGCTTGAGGCAGCACCTTCGGTTATCACCCCTTCAACGCGGCAGGAACTCCTTGAGCTTGCCTTGGGAGGAAGAGATTCCGCGGGAATGACTGTTTCCTATGATGTTCCCGGAAAGGGGATGGTTGATGAGGCGTATACGGAAAAACGCTCCAACGGCATTGCCGTAAATTACTTTGAATCCTATATGCGTCGCCGCGATCCTGAATGCATGGTAATCGGTGATGAGCTTCCCACGGATAAAACCACCTATGCGGAACGTTTTAATGCCCCCTTCTCTGATATGCGGGCAAAAACCTTTGAGTGGCTTTCCGGGCAGGATCTCTGCCTTACTGCTTTTTATCTGGGAAAACCTTTTTCACAGGGGAAGCAATACGGCGGTGTGCTGATAGCGCCCCGCAATGCCGGTTTTTTTATTGGCGGACTGGCTGATCTCCAGGGTCTTGTGCCACTTGACGAGGTTGACGGGGATTTTGTTGTTCGTTCTGTTATGTTTGTTGCTCCTCCGTTCCGTCATACCGATTTTGGGGGGAAACAGGTGGTTGTTCACAATCGTCATGGGGAGATGCACGAGATTTTTTCTTACAATCTGTACCCCGGCCCTTCGGCAAAGAAAGGGGTTTACGGCGCCTTGCTTACTATTGGCGAGCGTGAAGACTGGCTGACCCTCCATGCCTCCACGGTACAGGCTGAAAACAGCCAAAAGACAACAGTAATTATGCATGAAGGTGCTTCCGGTGCGGGGAAGTCGGAAATGCTGGAACAGCCGCACCGTAATAGGGACGGACACCTTGTGATTGGAAAAAACCTGGTCAGCGGCGAGGTTCTTACAGCGGATATGGACAATCAGGATGTGCTTCGTCCACTGACCGATGATATGGCTATGTGCCATCCGCGCCATGGGGAATCAGAGGGGCGGTTGACCGCCTGCGATGCCGAAGAAGCATGGTTTCTCCGTGTGGATCATGTGACCGAAGAGGGGATTGATCCGCACATGGAGGAGCTGACGCTCAAGTGTCCTGAGCCGCTTATCTTTCTCAATCTGAAATCTTTCAAAGGTGAACCCATTAAGGTATGGGAGCATACCGAGGATGAGCCCGGTGTTCCCTGTCCCAATCCCCGGGTGATTATGCCCCGTAATTGCGTTCCCGGAGTACTCCGGGACAGTGTCGATGTGGATGTGCGCAATTTCGGTCTGCGTGCCCCCGCTACGACCCGGAAGAATCCTTCCTATGGTATTGTGGGCATGGTGCACGTGCTTCCTCCTGCTCTGGCCTGGATCTGGCGGCTTGTTTCACCCCGTGGGCATGCCAATCCCAGTATCACCGCCGGTAAAAAACTGATGCAGTCTGAAGGTGTGGGGTCCTACTGGCCCTTTGCCACGGGAAAAAAGGTCACTCAGGCAAACCTTCTTCTTCGGCAGATGGCAGCGGCACCCTCTCTGAACTATTCCCTGACACCGAATCAGCACGTCGGGGCATGGAAGACGGGGTTCATGTCAGAATGGCTGGGGCGTTCTGTGCTGTCCATGGCTGATGAATCATTTTTTGCCCGTAAAGAATGTATTCCCGCACGCTGTACTCTTCTGGGGTATACGCCGCGTGCTGCATCGGTGGGGGATTTTAATATTCCTGAATATTTGCTGCGCGTGGAAAAACAGCCCGAAGTGGGAGAGGAAACCTATGATGCCGGTGCAGCCATGCTGAAGAATTTCTTTAAAGAAGAGGTACAGCAATTTATGTGTAAGGAACTTGATCCTGCGGGACAAAAGATCATTACGCTCTTTTTGCAGGATGCCCCCATTGAAGAGTTTGAAGGCATACTGTAATATTCAAATGATGGATACGCAGTACATACTGCCGGTTTGCCCTGTTATCGGGAAACATACGTCCCGTATCTGAGAAAAACCTTCGTTTTTTTCGGGGAAGCGCCTAAGGCGTTTCCCCGTGCGTTTTATCTTCCCTTTTTCTTTTTTTATGCCTGTACTCCACGTATATCACGGTATTGGAAGCATGTGTGAGGAGAGTGGCGGTGTCATGTCTGACCCCCGGGCAGAAAATATCGAAAAGAATGAGGACGTGTGCCCTGCCATGGCCTGATATTTGTTTGACAGAAGATGGGTGAATGGGGTATATTGATTTGAATCAGATTTTCTGTCAGGGTGTCCTATGAATATTGATATGCAGCTTCTGAAAAACTCAATTGATGCAATGGAGCATATTTTTTATATCACCGATACAATGGGGACTATTGAATATGTTAATCCGGCTTTTGAGAAACAGACCGGGTATACTGCCGCAGAGGCTGTGGGTAAAAATGCCCGTCTTCTTCAGAGCGGGGAAATGCCCGGTGATTACTACAGGCGGCTGTGGCGAACGATACTGGCAGGAGAGCCCTGGAGTGAAGTTATAGTTAACCGTCGAAAAGACGGCACGGTGTTTTATGCCCAGCAGATCATCACTTCCGTACGTAACAGCTCAGGGGAAATTGTTAAATTCAGCGCAATTCAGCAGGATATTACCCGGCAGGAGCTCAATAAAAAAGAGCTTCGAAGGCTTGCGCGCGACTATGAGCAGATTTTTAATAACACCCAGGATGCGATTTTTCTTATTGATGTGAATCCACCGAATGAGTTTCATTTTCGCCGCCTCAATGCTTCCCATGAAGAGCTTACGGGAATGAAAACCGAGGATGTGGCCGGTAAGACCCCCGTTGCGGTCCTCGGTGAGGAGATTGGGTCATCAGTTGCGGCAAATTATGCTCGCTGTGTGAAGGCGGGGACAAGTATCACCTACGAAGAAAAACTCAGCCTTCCCGCAGGGGTGCGTTTTTGGCAGACACGGCTGACGCCGGTGTTTGAGGCGGGGGAAATTGTGCAGATTGTCGGCGTTTCCAGTGACATTACCCGGCGTCGAAAGCTTGCGCAGGAAATGGATATACTCTTCCGGGTTTCCCCGGATATGTTTTGTGTTGCCTCCTATGACGGGATTTTTTTGGAAGTAAGCCCCGCCTGGGAAAAACGTACCGGATGGAATCCGGCAAAGCTGCGGAATAAAAACTATCTGGACTTTATTCACCCCGATGATCGTTCAGAAACTGAACAGGTGATGCAGACTCTTTCCCGCGGCGAGGTGCTGTCATCCTTTGATAACCGGTTCCGGTGCAGTGACGGGAGCTGGCTCTGGATTTCCTGGAGCTCGTACCCCGTGCCGGATGAACAAAAGGTGTATGCCGTGGCCCGGGATATCCAGCACAGAAAAGAGATGGAAGACCGCCTGGTGAATCTTTCCACCCGTGACCCCCTGCTGGGAATATACAATCGGAACAAATTTACAGAGCTTCTTACTCATAATATACAGCTTGCATACCGGTATGGAAGCAGTATGAGTTTGATTATGCTCGATCTTGATCATTTCAAAAAGGTAAACGATACCTACGGTCACAGTGCAGGGGATGCCGTGTTAAAAGTGCTCACCAAAACAGTTCAGTCCTGTATACGTGATACGGATCATTTTGCACGTTGGGGAGGAGAGGAGTTTCTTATTCTGTGTACGCACACTGATATCAGGGGTGCAGAGTCATTAGCAGAGCGTATTCGAAGCAGTGTGGAGAGTCGGGACTTCCCCCATGTTTCACAGATGACTCTCAGTGCGGGTGTGACGGTGCTCAGGGAAAATGATGACGGAGAAAGTGTGTTGAAGCGGGTGGATGACGCCCTCTATGAGGCAAAGGAATCCGGCAGAAATCGTTATATGATTCGTTCCTGAAAAGATAGTTGCAAAATACACCCATATACTATATTTTATCTATATGTTTTATAAGAGAGGTAAACAATGCATTCCTTTGAGCTTTCAGATACATCGGGGGCCACTGTAACCCCCCTCAGTTTTATCGGAAAATACACTGTTCTTTATTTTTATCCCCGTGACAATACACCGGGCTGCACTCTGGAGGGACAGGAGTTCAGTGCCCTGAAAGATGAGTTTGCCCGATACAATACAGACGTTTATGGGGTGTCTGCTGACTCTGTGGAAAAACACTGCGCCTTTACTGAAAAAAAGGGGCTGAAAATACCGCTTATCAGTGATCCGGATAAGGAATTGATATCGGCATATGGTGCCTGGCAGAAAAAAAAGAATTTCGGCCGCGAATATATGGGGATTGTCCGTACCACAGTTCTTTTTTCCCCGGAAAATGAAGAAATAATGCGATGGGATGCAGTCCGTGCACGGGGGCATGCCAACGAGGTACTTGCGTATATAACACAACTTCAGCAATAAGGGAAGTCTATGAAACAGGTAAAAGAAAATCTCTACTGGGTGGGGGCGCTTCACCCTGATCTCCGTGTTTTTGATGTCATTATGCGGACAAAATACGGAACAACATATAACTCATTTATCCTTAAAACCGATGAAGGCAATGTGCTTTTTGAGACGGTGAAGGTAAAGTTCTTTGATGATTTCCTGGCAAAAATACAGGACGTATGTCCCGTGGAATCAATCAAATATATTGTGGTTGATCACACTGAGCCGGATCATGTGGGCAGTCTGGAAAAACTTCTGGATTACGCTCCGCAGGCACAGGTTGTGGGGTCGGCCGTGGCACTGAATTTTCTCCGTGATATCTGCAACCGTGATATTCCGGGTATTGCCGTGGATCATAATTCCACCCTCAGGATCGGCGGTGAAACCCTGCGGTTTCTTTCAGTTCCATTCCTCCACTGGCCCGATTCCATCTACACCTATCTTGAAAAAAACAAGACCCTTATCACCTGTGATTCCTTCGGGTGTCACTATTCAGATGAACGGGTATTTAATGACGAGATTGACGGGGATTTTTATCCCGCCTACAAATATTATTTTGATATGATTATGGGGCCTTTCAAAAAGCATGTACGCTATGCACTGGAGCAGATAGACCCCCTGGACTTTGATACAATCTGCCCGGGCCACGGACCGGTATTGCGAAAAGATCTGGAGTACTATATCGATCTGTACCGTAAATGGAGCAGTGAGGAAGAGCTGCCACTTCCGGAAAAGCCGCAGGTTGTGAATGCCTTTGTGTCGGCGTACGGGTATACGGAGGAGCTGGCACATGCTATCACCCGCGGGGTGAAAGACGCGGTGGACGCCGATGTTCATCTCTATGATATGGTACATGCCGACGGAAAGAAAGTTCAGGAGAAAATTGAAACGGCCCAGGGGCTCCTTTTGGGGACATGCACAATAAATGGCGACGCCCTGCCACCCGTGGTGGATCTTGCCATGGGTCTCAACGGTATTGCCCACGGCGGGAAGGTTGCCGCGGCATACGGTTCATACGGATGGAGCGGTGAAGGTCCCGATGTGCTGAATTACCGGCTTAGAACCCAGCGCATGAATACCCTTGAACCGCCTTTTAAGCTGAAGTTTAAGCCTTCTGGCAACGAGCTGGAAAAGGCGGTTGATTTTGGCCGGAGGTTTGGAAAGAAAATAGCCCGGGAGTGGGAGCAGCTGGGGCGAACAGGCTCAGACGGGAAAACATTCTGGAAATGTACGGTGTGCGGGGAAATCTTTGAAGGAGCCCTGCCGCCTATAACCTGCCCCGTATGCGGAGTCGGTTCCGAGGCCTTTGTGGAATATCGCCCGGATATAGTTGAGTATGAAAGTACGGCAGCACAGAAAATGGTGATTGTCGGCAGCGGTGCCGCGGCTGTTTCCGCAGCGGAGGCCATCCGTAAGCGGAACCGGAACGCAGAAATCCATCTCTACACGGCGGAAAATATCTATCCCTATTACCGGCCTGTGCTTACAGATATGCTCTCACGCCCTGTGGAAACGGAGGAGTTTTTTATTCATCCGGAAAACTATTATGAAGAGCAGAATATTTCCATTCACCTAAGCAGCCCCGTGACTTCCATATCAGAGCAGAATAAGGAGATCCGTCTTGAAAACGGGGAAACAGTATCCTACGACAAACTGCTTATTGCTGCGGGGGCAGTTCCCTTTGTGCCACCTGTGAAGGGACGGGAGCTTTTGGGCGTATATACTATCCGTACCAATAAGGATATTACCTTTCTCCGTGAACAGCTGCAGCGGCGTGAATGCAAAAAAATTCTTGTGGTTGGAGGCGGTCTGCTCGGCCTTGAAACGGCGTGCGCCCTGGCACAGAATGATAAGGAAGTGGTGGTCGTGGATACGGCACCCCGTATTCTGCCCCGCCAGACTGACGGCCCTGCCAGTGAGTTTCTTGCGGGATTGATACGGCGCAGCAATATTTCCATTATCACTGATACGGTGGTGCAGGAAATATACGGTCATGAAAATCATCTTGAAGGAGCAATTCTTGCCACGGGTGAAAACATTTCAGCCGATCTGGTGGTAATGTCTGCGGGACTCAGGCCCACGGTTGACCTGGCTGAGAATACGTCCATCGAGACGGGGCGTGCCATGGAGGTAAACGAAAAAATGGAAACAGCTTCGCCCGATATATATGCTGCAGGGGATTGTGCAATACTCGGTGAAGGGTATTACGGTATCTGGGAACCTGCGCTTGAGCAGGGACGCGTTGCCGGCGCAAATATGGCCGGTGATGAACAGACCTTTGCCGCCAAAAAATACCCCGCCACCCTTCATGCGTTTGGGACGTCCCTTTTTACTCTGGGAAATATTCATCTTTCTCCCGATGAGGAAAATGTGCGTATTATTCGTCGGCGCGACGATATGAAGGAGTCCCTGGTGGCGTATTATTTTCAGGATGATCATCTTGTCGGTGCTCTTTTTATTGGCGATCTGTCAAAATCAGCCCCGGTGATCCGCGGCGTAAATGAGCAAATGAGTTATCAGGATGCCCTGGACGAAAAAATACTATAAGGACAGTACTATGAATATTATAAAACGTGATCAGCGGGAATCTTCCGTAGATATACATGAGATTCGAAAGGCTCTTGAATGGGCCTGTGAAGGCCTTGATGTGTCCTACCTGGAGCTGGAAAGTCATATTACGGCCATTTATACGTCTTCTTCGGTGACCACCCGGGATATTCAGCTTTCCCTGGTTGATCAGGCTCTGAAGATGACTTCAGTGGAACGGCCGGAATTTCGTATTGTCGCAGCCCGGCTGCTTTTTATGGAGATATACAAGGAAGCTGCGTATCATCGCGGGTACTCAGAATTTGGCTACAGCGATTATCTGACCTTTGTACGCAGTGCCGTTAAAATGGGGTTGTATGATCCGGTTATTTTTGAATATTACACCGAGCAGGAGATTTATGAAGCGGGAAAATACCTCAACCCCGCCTATGATCTTGATTTTGATTATGCCGGTGCACGCCTTTTGGTAAACCGCTATCTCATAAAAGACCGGGACAACACCTTTGAGCTCCCCCAGGAAATGTTTCTTACCATAGCCCTTTTTCTTGGAGCACACGAGAAAAAAGAAGACCGTCTTGAGTGGGTCCGCGGATTTTATGAGGCTTTGGCGGGGCGCAAAATATCCCTTGCCACGCCCATATTAATTAATCTGCGCCGCACAGAGGGTAATCTTTCCAGCTGTTTTGTTGCTGCGGCGGATGATTCCCTTGACTCAATCTTCTATATTGTAAATACCATTGCCCAGATATCCAAAAACGGCGGCGGTGTGGGAGTGAATATCAGCAGGATTCGCGCTGCCGGAGCAGAAATTAAAGGAACCCCCGGTGCGTCGGGAGGGGTTATTCCCTGGATTCGCATTATGAACGATACAGCTGTGGCGGTAAATCAGATGGGAAAACGGGCGGGAGCGCTTACGGTGGCCCTTGATATGTGGCACCTGGATATGCCGGAATTCCTTGAGCTGCAGACGGAAAACGGCGATCAGAGAAAAAAGGCATATGATATTTTTCCTCAGGCGGTGATCCCCGATCTTTTTATGGAACGGGTTGAGAATAATGAGAAGTGGACACTCTTTGACCCCCACGAAATATCCCTTGTCTATCAGGAGGATATCGCGCTGTTGTGGGGAGATGATTTTCGCCGCTTCTATGAAAAAATTGAAAAAGAGGACCGCCTGCGTCTGCGCAAAACCCTTTCAGCCAAAACACTCTTTAAGGAGGTAATGAAGTCCCAGGTGGAAACGGGTATGCCCTATATGTTTTTTAAGGATACGGCAAACCGCATGAATCCCAATAAACATGACGGCATCATTCCCAGCGGAAATCTCTGCCAGGAATCTTTCTCCAATTTTCGCCCCGCCCGGGTTGAAAAGCCCCGGGTTGTTGACGGCCGGGTTGAGCAGTCTGCCAGTGAGGGGTTAATACATACCTGCAATCTTGTATCTTTAAATCTTGCGGTCATAGACGAATATGATCTGCCCCGGGTGTGTGCCCAGGCGGTGCGCATCCTTGATAACAGCATTGATCTGACGGCACCTCCCATTATGGAGTCCCGTCTGCATAATCAACGGTACCGTACCATTGGTATCGGTTCCATGGGACTTGCCGATCTTCTGGCCAAAAAGAATATATCCATAGAAAAGGCAGCACCCTTTGTAGACCTGTTCTTTGAAAAGATTGCCTATTTCACAGTATCTGCCAGTGCCGATCTTGCAGCTGAACGCGGTGCCTATCCTCTTTTTGCCGAAAGCGATTGGTCCCGGGGGATTTTCTTCGGACGGCCGCGTGAATGGTTTGAAAAAAACAGCGAGCTTGCCTCCAAATGGACGGCACTTATGGATCGAATACAAAAGACCGGAATCCGGAACAGTCAGCTGCTTGCCATTGCTCCCAATACTTCCAGCTCTCTGCTGCAGGGGTGCAGCGCCGGTGTGTTACCGGTGTTCAGCAAATTTCATATTGACAAAAATGCCAACGGAGCAATACCCATTTGCCCACCCTTTATTAAAGAGGCCTTTTGGTATTACAAGGAAAATAAATATATCGATCAGCGGGATGTGGTGCATCTTATGGCGGCAATTCAGAAATGGATTGACCAGGGAATCAGCATGGAGCTGCTGTACAACCTTAACTCGTCTTTGACCGCCCGTGATATTTACGAGGTATTGATGAGCGCCTGGAAAAAAGGAGTAAAAACCGTATACTACACCCGAACCCTGCAGAAAAACAGTAATATTACCATGAAAAATGAATGTGAGTCCTGTGCAAATTAAGGAGAGACAATGAAGGAAATGGATAAGAAAAAGCTTTTTAACCCCGCCGGGGTGGATACCCTGGATACACGGCGTATTATGGGGGGAAATACCACCAATCTGTTTAACCTTAACAGCGTCAAATACGACTGGGCAAGTAAGCTGTATCGTACCATGATGGAAAATTTCTGGATACCCGAGAAGGTGGATCTCACCACGGATATTCAGGATTATAAGAAACTGACTGAGCCTGAGCGAAAAGCCTATGACGGAATTTTGTCATTTCTGGTATTCCTTGACTCCATCCAGACAAATAATGTGCCCAAAATATCGGAATATGTTACGGCACCGGAGATAAACCTTGTTCTGGCTATACAGACGTACCAGGAGGCGATTCATTCTCAAAGCTATGCCTATAATATAGATACGGTGATAGAGAAAGACCGGCGTGATGCAATCTATGAATTCTGGCGGGATGATTCCGTACTCTTTGACCGGATCAGTTTTATTGCCGATTCATACCAGAGTTTTCATAGTGTGCAGAGCCGACAAAATTTTGCAAAAGTACTTATCGCTGATTATCTTCTGGAAGCGGTGTATTTTTATAACGGGTTTAATTTTTTCTATCTACTTGCCAGCCGTAATCTTATGCCCGGTACTGCGGATATTATTCGATATATCAATCGTGACGAACTGACCCATGTGGTTCTTTTCCTGTACATCATTCGGGGTATACGCCAGGAGGATCCTGAGCTTATACCGGATGCCCTTATTTATGAGATGTTTGAAACTGCGGTAACCCAGGAGATTGAATGGACCAATCATATTCTGGGGGATGACGTCTTGGGTGTCACCCG
>JBNJEI010000039.1:0-23197 GCA_051745755.1 Fibrobacterota bacterium | reverse complement strand
CCAGGGATATCTATCCGGCAGATGCCTGCGAGATTGTTTCCCGTGAGGGATTTGCTGAGGATTTTCCCGAGGCTCATACATTTTTGAGCAATTTTAAGCTGACAGAGGAGCAGCTGTATTCTTTGATGGATGCCGTTGCAAATGCAGAAAGCGGCCAGAGAACCGAAGCAGCAGAAGAATGGTTTGACGAAAATCGCCAGCTTGTTGAATCGTGGATGCCGCAAAACTAAGGCAAGATAGTCTGGTGTATGACCTTCCAGGCGGGCCTTTTTCGGAAGGCCCGCTTATTTTTTCAGTTGTGCCACCAATTGCGATTCCTGCGAAAAAATATGCAGTTTCTTTAAAATATCCGCGGGGAGGTCCTTTTTTTCAATGGCTGAAAACGCTGTAAGCAGTACGCGGATATCTTTCTCAGACAGGTCGCGGATGAGTGTTTCCAATTCCGGGAGCAGACGTTCTTCAATCATATCCGCACCGGTGAAATCCAGGGCTATATAGGGCGTTTTTTGGCTGAGAAGCACAATCATCCGGTGCAGGGCCTCTTTGTTTTTCTGACGTATGGTTCCGGAAAGCTGCAGGAGGATGACCGATGATTCAAGCACCCGTGCAGCATAGGAAAAGGTATCCTTTTTGACAGGAGCAGCATATTCCGGCTCAGGAATTTCCTCCACTTCAAAGGCAAAGGGATATCCCATGGTAAGATTTTCCAGGGCGAAGGAAAATATCCGCAGGTCAATTTCTTCGGGAATGAGCGTTAGGTGATCATGGGACGGCAGATTGATATCATCGCCGTCAATAAACACCACGGGTATGGTGTCCCGGTCATTTCGCCGGGAGGCAAGACTATACCAGTCTTCCCTTTTGCTGTCGTCCCATTCCTCATCAGAATGTACAATTACGGCATCGGGCTCTGTTTCCGCTCCGGTGATTTCATCGGGGGTTGTGGCGCGGTCACAGTGGGTTTGCTGCATCAGCAAAGAAAATTCGAAGGGGGAAAAGACCGTACTCTTTTCATCAACCAGTACACAGGAGGTCTCACGGTCAATGGTATCTTCCTGCACTGCTCCCACCTGAATATCGGAAATTCCCATATATGAAGCAAAATGGCTGAGTTCCTGTGCGATGGAGTCGAAAAAGTCTTCCCTCAGGGGCAGGGTCAGACCGCATTTTTTTAAAAAGGAATCCGGAGTGGGTACCACATATTCATCGCATTCCCGGCCAAAGGAAATGCTTTTTGCCATAACCTCAGCCAGGCCGACCAGATGTATCAGGTCGGTTACTGAATCATTCTTTTTTCCCTCGTAGGTATGAAAGATGTTCAGTTTCTTCATAACCTCCGTTATTTCATCGGGCATATTCCAGTCAGAAAAGAGCCGCACAACCACGTCCACATGGGACATGCCCCATAATTTCTCCTGAACGGTAATAAAGCTGGTTCCCTGCTCGTTTGTTTTCTGAAGACTCATCAGCATGAATGAAGGAAAAAACTCATCAAGAAGTATAATACCGAAATCATGCATAAGACCGCAGATAAAGGCTTTCTCCTCCGGGATGCCGCGGGATTTTTTTGCCAGTTTCTGAGCAATTACCGCCGTTGCCAGGGAGTGGAGCCAGAAATGTTCACGGCTGAAACCAACACTGCGTTCCTCCTCGGAAAAAAGCCCCATAACAGAAAGGGAGAGTGCTATTTTTTTTGTTTCCTGAAAACCGATGCGTACAATGGCGTCACGAATGCTGCTGATCTTGCTTCCCGCCCTTCCGTAGGCAACAGAATTTGCCACCTTCAAAACATTTGAAACCACCACGGAGTCGGTTTCAATGGAGCGGGCCAGATCCTTTGCCCCGGTTTTCTCGTTTTCCGTTACCTGCATTACCTTGGCAATGGTAAAGGGAAAGGCCAGCAGGTCTCCGATGCGTCGAACCATGATGTCAATGCGCTCCATGGGAGGAGTTGTCCGGTCCATAATACGTGTTGCATCTTCCAGTTCCCCCGCATATTTTTCCGTGTCCCGTGCGGGTGATTTCTGTGTTTGCGCGGAATGGGGAGTGATAACCCGGTGTATCATATCTGTCTGAAGGGGGCGTTCATAATAGGTTTTAATGCCGGAATTGCGCAGGATGTTTCCCGTGGTCTCCTCCTGAGGGTCACCATAGCATATGAGAGGAATTCCCCGGGTTTTGCGATTGCTTAGGAGCTGCTTTATGGTGGTTATCTGGGGGGTGAAATTGTCCGTAATTTCAAAAATAAGATAATCGGGATTGTGGTGCATAATTTCCATAAATGCCGATTGCAGTTTCTGCAGGGGAACAAATGTGTACCCGTAGGTCTCAAAGAGAACGGAGAGAACCGTTCGTTCCTGGTCATTTTGAATATATCCTGCAATAACGCCCTTTTTGCTCATATGGTATCCTTAGGAGTTTATTGTGTCGGCTATATACCGGTATATATACTTTAATGCATCCTGTGATGTGTCGGTAAACTGCAGACAGATGCGATTTTCCAAAACGGCAATAACCACTCCGCATACCACCACCTTGAAATGGCGAATCCGTACCTCAATATCGGGGATTTTTTTTCCTTTCTGAAACCAGTTTGTAATTTCAGGTGTCTGATTTTTAGGTGTTTCAAGTGCCATTCCGCCGGCGGAAATATCCATAATTCTGTATCGTAATGGCGCATTTTTTGTTTTCCAGGGAATGACAACAAAAGCACGGTCTGCTGCCGCCGGACTGATTCGTACATGGACACGTTTATTGTTCTTATAGGTGTTTTTTTTCAGCCAGGAGGAAAAGGCCTGTTTGAATTTATCTTCGCTGAACGGCTTTTTAATAAATCCGTTTATTCCCAGCCGTATCATACGCTGCAGGGTTATTTTGTCCGGTTTCGGTGTGGCAATAAAGATTTTGATATATGTAAGATCGATGCGCAGACGGACATTAAATATAATATCATTTATTAAAGCCTGATCGGTGGAATAGTCCGTTAGAAAGAATTCATAGGAGCCGGAAGACAGCAGGGGCTGAACCATGGGAAGATGTGTTACAATCTTTGGAACCAGTCCCTGACTGACAGTATAATCGCGCAAAAAGCGGCTGAGAGAGTTATTTGGTTCATAGATTAGTATTTTCATAAAAAACTGATATCCTCCAGGTTGAAGTATATCATACCTCACCTGTCAGTACAAAAGAAATTCTTTTTTCTTCTGAAAAAGGTTGATGCGGTACCATTGGTGGTACTCATGTATGAAATAGGTGGAAATACCCGTGTTGGGTGGTGGAATTATTCCGCCATGGGGTACTCAGTATCAGAATACAAAAAGCAGAATATGGTCAGTGTCCTCCATGGCGGTAACACTGACCACGTGCTCTCCATCCCGGGTAAGTATTATCGTACGGTCAATATTCAGGCGTTCAAGACCGTGTTTTTCTGCAGCTGTATTGAAGGCGTCCAGATAATAATTGCGGACCTTTCGCAGGGTATTTGCGGGGCCGGGAGGTATGATATACCGCATTTCGTATCCGTCGTTATAGCGGCGTTGCCGCAGGGTGTCAAAGCGCACATCATCATAGAGTGGAATGTTCAGATCGGCCAGTTTTTTTTCAAAATAGGGACGGGAAAATGAATCCACAGTTGCATCCTCAACTGTAAGGGCAGGGGCAGCTTTCGAAGAATCCGTCTCTCTGGATTCAGATGTACATGAAACGCAGACCAAAAGTCCCCAGAAAAAAAACAGGCGCAGAAATGTGTTCATGATTATCCTCCTTTTTCCGGTATTTACAGGGAAGCGGTGATACGCAGGTGTGCAGTAAATTCCCGTACTAATAATATAGTATGAATCCTTTTACCGGCGGCGTTTTTTGGAAAAAAGATGTGTGTGACATACTTTTCAGCGATAAAACACCAGGGAGTCGATTTGTATATGGGCAGGCTCAGTGATGTTTGAACTCTGCAGATTCAGGGTCTGTATTGTTTCGGATTGGAAGGGGCGGGATTTTCCGAATCCCTGCTGCTTCAATTCATCAAAGGGTATCCGCAGGGCAGCATCCTCTGTGCCGAGAATGTTTTTACCATGATAGTCATAGTCCAAAACGGCGGGGGTGGTGAGGTTGATTCGCAGAGGAACGGCGGTCTTAAAGCTGCCGTAGAGGTACAACCCCGAAAAGGGAGTATGGCTTGTGTATTCCTCAGGTATGGTAATACTGTACCCCGCATAGGGATACTCCACACCTTCTTTCGGGGTCAGGACAAATGCACCTGCATTCTGATCCGTCCACTCAGCGGTACTGTTTTCGTCAGAAAAGGGATACCAGTTTTGAGTGTTCAGTTCTGCCTTCCAGCGAAACAGATCTTCTGCAATTTCTGTTTGTGCAGCGGACGGTAGGGTGGAATCCGCCGGTGCCTGCGCTGTATGGTCTGATGCGATACTCAGAAGCCAGATGGCGTAGGCCTGACTCATGGAGATGGTTTCACTGGTGACAAAATCCCGTTCCCAGTCGTGAAACACCGCAGCGTCGGTCTGAAAGCTGTCAAGAACTGTGGCCGGGGGTGTGCCGAACCACTGCTCCATGTCCGTGTGAATTTCCCTTCCTGCAGGGCCGAGTGCTACGGCCCCGTGGGGAAAATCACCGGTCAGTTCGTAGATCTGATTGTATACATTCTGAAAGGTACGGGGCAGTCTCGTGGATGCCATAAAGGAGATTCCCCAGTTATTTCGCCCAAAGAGGAGGTCAACCATTTTCAGATGAAGATTTCGGGCTGCAGTGTCGCCGTATTCCCTGTACCAGGCCCCTGCCGCAGCTCCCGCTCCGTTCCAGGTATGTACGGAGGCCCAGCTGTAGTGGAGCGGTATGCCCCACAAAGAATCCATGGAGGAAAGAAAAAAAATAATATCTTCCCGGGCTGCTTCCTCTGCAGGTGCATGATGGTTTCGAAGGCCGAAATTCACGTTAAAATTATACTGGCCCCAGCTGATCCATTCCGCCGGTTTGGAGGGATAGCTCTGTGCCTGGTTCAAATAGGTTGAATCCCCGGTGGTTTTAAAGAGTTCAAGTGCTGCCAGAGCCATATTATCATAGAGCGTGTTATCACGGTAGTAGTCATTTGTTTTATCCCGTTCAAAAACTGCTTTACCGTGCGCATCGGGAGCCAGGGCACGGCTCATAATTTTTTCTGCCATGGAAAGGTATGCAGCGGCTTCATCTTTTTTGCCCAGATTATCAAAAATACGGGAACCCTTTGCAAGGGTTGCTGCGGTGATACCCATATGTACTGGACTGATGGCTGAATGGGCGGGACGTTTTCCGTTTAACGGATCCTGCTCGGGAAGTCGGGTTCCCTGGTGGTGATCCCGCGCGTCTCCCACCTGCACGATGAAGATATCCTCCTCAGGATGGGTTTTCATAAGGTATGTGAGACCAAAACGTGCCTCCTCCAGTACATCGGGGAGATCGGAAGACGACAGTACGGAGGTAAAAGCCATGGGATTGGCTTCATAGGCTTCAAGGAGATAGTAGGCAGTGGTGGCATTGGTGAGGGTGAACTTGATATAGTCCCCCGCGTCATACCAGCCGCCGGACATATCAACGGTGCGGCGGGGTTCCACCTGTTCCCATTCTCCCTGTGATACATCACCCCGTGGGGTATGCAGGATTGCGGCAGAATCACCTCCGTGGGCGGTTTTCCCGGCAATTCGGTCATGGTTTTCTCCGCTGCGGACCACCCGAAGATGACGCAGGGCGTCGGTAATAAATGCCGAATAGGGGTGAGGGGTGATGTGCAGTTGTGTGCTTTTATCTGTAATACAAAAATCATAAGTTCCACTGTCGGTCAGGGAGGAAAAGTCAACCACATGATTATAGGCGTGGCTGGTATGGTCGCCTGCTCCGGTCTGCGATTCCGCTACGATGCCGGAAAGCACCGTATCGTCTTCATGTATAATCTGCCAGGGAACCCCGGCCTGATCCTCCTGGGACATAATAACCAGGGACTTTGGTCTCTGGGGACGATATCCGGCCTGATTGCAGCGCAGATGAAGGCTTTGTGTACCACTGTTGTCTTCGCTGTTTTCTGCGGTGATGAATAAAGCCAGACAGAAAATCGGCACTGCCATGCGCAGAAGCTGATGCCGAATGACTGTAGAGAGGGATCCGTTCATGGGTATATCCTTTGACAAAATGAGTATACAGTAACAAGTATAATATAGCAGAGGAACTGCTTTGGATCTTTTGCGGAAGGTGAGTAAATCTTGTTATTTCGTATTACCGCCATAGTATGAATTTATCGTATCGGCAATATAGCGGTATATTCTTTGCAGGGAATCCTGCGGAGTATTGACAAATTTCATGCAGATGCGACTGCGGAGGCATTCCACCACTTCAGCATCAACCAGGACAACACTGTCTCTGAGATGGAGGGTCACTTCGTGCAGAAGCCTGCCCGGAGCAAAGGGGGGCTGAGTGGCTGCATGGGTGTTATATTCGGGGAATACAGCCATCCCGCGGGCGGAAATATCAATAATTTCATATTCCTGTATTCGGGAGGAGGCCATTCCCTTGATTCCTGCCGTTACGGGCGTATTTCCACGGGGATGAATCCTAATATGGTTTCTTTTTTCATCGTCAAAAAAATTTTTTTGGAGCCAGTTCCGGAATATTTTTTCAAACGCTGCTGTATTGAACGGTTTTTTTATAAAACCGCTTATGCCCAAACCGATCAGATCCTGAAGCTGCTTTTTGCTGGGGCTGGAATGGCAGGCAAAAATTTTTATCGCAGGAAATTCAGCGTGGCAGGTTATTCGGTGCAGGGTTTTGAGTATCTGGTCATCCTGTATTCCGCAGGAAACAATGAGGTAGGGAAATATTTGGGACTGTACAAGGGCGGGAATTTTCTCCGGGGTATCCACAATACGGGGTACCAAACCGTTGCGGATAAGGAAATCCTTAAGATACATGCAGAGGGATTCATTGGGCTCATAGATTAGAATATTCATGGATTTACGCATCCTCCATATTGTCAGTATACCATGAATCGATTTTTATGACAATACATTATCAAAGCCGATCTGGCAAAGCACTTCTCTGCCCAGTCGCCGCCGTTTTCCCCGGGCGGGATAACAGTGAATATGAATGGCGGGATTGAAGTTTGCCTCAATGATGGTATGATTGTCAGTGTCTGCACGGTTTTCAGGGGTGCGCAGAATCATATCGATACCGCAGATTTTTGCCCTGAGTGCTTCCGCTGCTTCAAGGGCAATGTCCTTGTATGAATAATGTATCTGATCGGTTACGTCAATACTGTCTCCTCCGGTTGAAATATTGGAGTTTTCCCGAAGATAGACCGTGGTGTTTTTTGGCGGGACTGAGTGGGGCGTGAGCCCCTGGTTTTCTAAAAAAGAGGTTTCCACAGCTTTCAGGGATATTCTTTCCAGTGGTTTTGTATACCCCGTTCCGCGAAGAGGGTTTTGGTTCTTTTCCTTCACCAGCTGTTCTATGGTATGAATGCCGTCTCCGCAGACATTGGCGGGAACCCGGCGCAGCACTCCGGCAACGCGATTATTAATAATAAAAAAACGATATTCCTTTCCCGGGAAAAACTCTTCAATAAGAATACATGCGTCTTCTGCAAAAGCGCGTGTAACTGCAGTGGTATATTCCAAAAACGACGGAGGATTGGTGAAAATCTCAACGGCGATTCCGAAATTTGTGGAATTGGGTTTGACTACCGTGGCTTTTTGTGAAAAATAATCGTAGGCAAAACGGGCGTCTTTTTCCCGGGTGAAGTGGAAACCGCGTGGTACTGAGAGTGCGTGTTTTTCCAGAATGTGTTTTGTTACCACCTTGTTTTCCATAGCCAATACAGAGGCATAGGAGTCGGCCCCTGTTTTGGTAGCCTGTTTTACATATTCAGTCTTTTTGCCCCGGCTCAGGGCACAGAAATTATCTGCTTCGTCAAGAATTTCAAAACCAATCCCGGCCACAAGGGCTTCCTTCAGGAGAATCTTTGTGGACAGTTCCAGTTTCTGAGTACCGAAAAAGGTAAATGCCTCACGGGTATAGAAGTTTTTTAGATTGTGAGACTGATCCAGTCCGAATCTTCGGAATCCGCGTGCTTCTATTGCTGTTTTGCACCTGTGGGCACAGGTGTTGCGCGGAGATTCAAGGCAGGAGCGCGCCCAGTTCACGCTTTCCGTATAATCCGCCGGATCCATATGATGAGACAGAACAGTTTCCATATCATCCAGAACAGCCCGGCCGTAGTCACCAAGGGGTGTTTTTTCTCCGGTGGATACATACAGTTCAAGGTCCGGCTGCAATCCGTACAGAGATACCAGATCATGATTGAGGGTGTCATAGCGTGATGATTTTCGTGGAGGGGAAAAGAGCAGATAGTGCATAAAATTATATATAAATCTGGCTGTTTTTTTGGACATTCCCCGCCGGGTAAAGGGGTCAATGTCAAAACAGCGGAGTTCCAGATATTCAACGCCCTTTTTTTCCAGATCATCCAGGGTTTTTGCTGAGCTGTGCTTCAGACGAACGGGGATATAGAGCTCTGCGGGAAAGCGGATCTTATCTTCTGCGAGAAGTTTTTTAATATCCTGCACATAGGCAGAGAGGCTTTCCGTTGAGGGGGTGAAATCGAAGCTGTTACGGTAGCCGCAGGGACCGTTTCGCAGGGAAAGATTGTGGACAGAGACCTGGCTGCATGAATCATTGCAGGGGCAGAATTCAGGGAGTACTTCATCCATTTTTGGCGTGGCACCGGTAAGATAGATTATCAGCCAGCGAAGAACATTGAAGTTTTGCATAACCCTAAGGTAGGTTTTGTTTGAGAATGACTGAAAGGATATATTCTGTCCTGAGTATTTATAGAGGTGGTGCAGCAGTGCTTCGTTATAGGAAAAATTATAATGGAAACCCGAAATAAGCATTTTCGCCTTTCCGTATTTTTTTGCCAGGTGGCGACGATACTGTTCAAGACGGATGCCCTCTGCTGATCTGTTAAACCGGGAGATGGGTATTTCGCCGGTCATGGCCGGGGGCATGCTTTGGTTCCAGAGAACTTCGCCGGAATCCTGTACGACGGAAAGAATGTTATCAAGGAAATCACAGGCCTCTTCGGGGGTATCCTTTGGGGGTGTGATCAGTTCAAGCTGAATATCTGAGAAATCGGTCTGTATGAATGAGTGATGTATCTTGTCCCTGTAGGGATGGCGCTGCATTGAAGGATCAAGGTCTGACTCAAGGCGTAAAATCTCACGTTCAAAACCGATGTGTGCTGTGGACAATAAATGGTGGGGAAGGCGTATCGTGGCATTCATTACAAAAAGCGGCCTCTTTTTACCTAAAAATATAATTGTGCACCATAAAAGAATACGGAAAAATTAATATTGCGTTTTTCTCATATATATTTTTTATACAGGACGAAACAAAGGAGGTATAATGGTTTTTGGTGAAGAGCTCAGTATTCAGACCCGGGGATTTTCCCACATCACAGATCTTACGGATCAGGTCTGCGCGATTGTTTATCGGTCCGGTATCGAAGCGGGATTGGTAAATGTGCATGCCGTGGGTTCCACGGCGTCGATTTCAACCATAGAGTTTGAACCGGCACTGAATCAGGATTTTCAGGATCAGCTTGAGGAATTTTGTCCGCATACCAAAGATACCCGGCATTCACGAACCTGGGGTGATGATAATGGCTTTTCACATATTCGATCCACCATGATGGGCACATCAAAAACTCTGCCCGTGGTTGATAAAAAACCGCTGTTGGGGACCTGGCAGCAGGTTGTTCTTATTGATCATGACAATCGTCCCCGAAACCGCCGGGTGTATATTCAGGTTATGGGGGAGTAAACGCTTCTTAATAAAAAAGGCGTGTCACCTGAGTGTCACGCCTTTTTTTAACGGTTTCCGGAATAGTTATTGTATCGGCATGACCTCCGGTTCGGCTGCACCCGGTTCACTTTGAGGAGAAACTTCACCCTGTTCCGGCATTTGGGGGTCAGGGAGATCCTCCATCTCACGACTGATATCGCGAACCTTATCCTCACGTTCAAGTTCTGAATAAATCTGCAGAAGCCTTTGCTGCAGATCTTGGGTTTCTCCCTCACGGCAGTTTTCAATGCCCGCTTCAAGGGTTTCAGCAGCTTTTTTGGGTTCATCGATATGTCGCAAAATATCTGCTTTGGTGATATAGGACATAGGAAAAGACGGCAAAAGAGCAATGGCTCTGTCGGCATATTCCAGGGCTTCGTCCGCATTTTTCTCAATCTTACCTTCAATGGCGGCAATTTTGGATTGGGCCCGTTGTTTTTCCTGACGAATCTGGTTTATTTCACCCCGAAGCTGCTGGGCAAACTGCTGATGCTGCGGGTCGTCCATGTTTTCAAATTCACGGAGCCTGTTTTCGCGCATGGGGAGAATCCTGTCTGCCTGGGAAACAATCTGCTTGCTTTCCTGTAAATCCACAATGCCGGTCAGTTCATTGATAAACCGATAATGCATGTAGACATAATGACGGATGGTTTTTTCAGCAGTTTCGCTTTTTGCCACCGTATCCTCCCCGAGAATTCCCCGGTATTGGTACACGCTGTCCATCAGATACTGTGTACGCTCTCTATTCATGGAATTTCCCTTTGTCTGCTTCAGACGCCGCACCATTCCATGTGTTTCCATATAGGGCTCAAGGCCCATCAGGTCTCCAGAACGGGTTCCGAAGGTGAAATACAGAGGTTTTTCCCAGCGGTTTTCATCAACAATATGCAGAAGCATTTTGTTTGACGTTGTAAGAAACTGCTTTTGATTAAACGTGGGAGGCGTAACACTGATTTCGGCCTTTTCAAGAAATTGCGGTTCCGGTGTTTCTCCGCGCTGAAGGTTGCGGCCGTACTCATTAACACCCGGTTCAAGGGTATCAATATCATAATCACTGTAGGTTATGGGTACCCGGGGTTTGAGATCCCGCATCTGGCGAATATACCATTTGGTATTGAGCAGTGAAAAATTCACCACGCGAACATCTTTCCGTACGCCGGCGGCCTCCTGAATAAACCAGAGGGGAAAGGTGTCATTGTCCCCTCCTGTGAAAAGGATGGCGTTTTCTGTACAGGAATTGAGCAGGTTATATGCATAATCATAGGGTATCCAGTCGTTGCTCCGATCACTTTCTTCGTAGTTCTGTCCTATGGGTATGAGCGGAGTCAGCAGAAACAAACCCGCCATAATCGGTGCAGCTTTCTGAATCTGCGGCAGGGGTGAGTTGAAGGCGGTAAAGAGGATACCCGCAACTGCCAAACCTATCCATAATCCGAAGGTGGCAAATCCTGCGGTATAAAAATAATCCCGAATACGTACTTCCCGGTGTACCGTGGGCATTTCAGGCTCACTTTCCTGAAGCTGCTGCATAATTTCATCTGCCTGAGCAATGTCCATGTCCGGGTTTTGCATTGCCATACTTCGGTATTCCCGTACACGCTCCACTTCCTGCTCCCATTGCTCTTTCTGGCGCTCATAATGTTCCACATCCCTGCGGGAATCCGGCCTGGTTCCGTCGGCAAAATTCATATACAGGCCAAAGGCAATGGTGGTGGTAAAAAAGAGGATGGTCAGAAGCAGGGTTGCGGAAGGATTGTGTTTATACCAGAAGAATATTCCCCACAGAACAAGAATGGTGGGGATAAGATATATGAGGAGAGCCAGAAACGATTTGACTCCGTGATCTCCGAGTATAATATTGTTTTGGCGGGCACCGGGGCGAAAATGTTCATCTTCCGCTGTTCCCATGCGGTCACGGTGAATATTTTCACCGAAATGAAAAAACTGGGTCAGATGAAACCCCAAATAGCCCATATGGCCGTCTATACCGAATTGGCGGGTTAGGGCTCCCCGGCGGTTAAACATGCGGGTCAGCATGGATTCCGATCCGTATTGCTTCCGTTCGAGAAAATTGCGAAAATCATCCCAGTGCATGTCCCGGAAACTTCTATATCCCATATTTTCCACAAAGGCATCATATTTTTTCTCAATAGATGGGTTTTGCGACAGGGCGGAGCGGAAGTTCCCGTAGGCCGTACGGGCATCACTGTGATTTTTTACTGCCTGGATATAGGTTTCGAATTCATCTTCCGCAACGCGGTCCCGTTTTACCTCATCCATAAACCTCTGGCGCAGGCGTTTCAGCTCCGGATCATTCTGCACGGTCTGAAGGTACTCTTGGTAGGCACCTTCAACATTTCCCTGCTCCTTTTCCAGGGCCCGGGTAAAGCGTGAATATCGGGCGGGTATGTCATCACTGCTTTCTTTCACTGCAGAAATAAATTCTTCGTAGCGCTGTGAAAGGGAGCTGCTTTTTTCAAGGGCTGCAGTAAACTGCGTATGAAGCGGACCGGCAGTGGGATGATTTTGTACCTGCTCCATAAAATCAGCATACAATTGTGCACTGTTGGACTCTGTCCGTGACAGTATAAATTCTATATAGGCCGGAGCGACATTTTCGTTTTGCCGCGCTTCCTGTATATATGCTATATAGGCCTGGCGAACACCGCCGGTCTCATCCTCACGCAGCAATTGGGTAAACCGGTCATGGAAGGTGTTAATGCTGCTTCGGGAGCTGTCATCCGCTACGGCATCAATATACCTGTTATAGGCAGTCTGAATTTCAGGGGCAGTGGAAAGCGTATCGAGAAATGTCTGGCGATATTCGGCCACGGGGGTGTTTTCCAGGCGGGCAAGAAAGGTCTCATATGCCTGGGTTGGAGCGGTTCTGCTACTGCGAAAGCTTCTGTGGAGAGCGTGCCAGGATTTTGACAGAGCGGAATCATTTTCCACACTGTGTATAAATTCGGTATACGTTTCTTGGACCTGCGCTTCTTCATCAAGGGCTGTCTGAAACTGCTCATATGATTCTTCGGCACGGTCCAGGTTTCCAAATTCAATAACGGGCTGATTCTCGTTGATTGCCGGTTCCATTGCGGATCGAATTGGAATAAAGGCATGAATGGAGTAGCCCAGAAGGGAGTAGAGCACCACAAGAAATACGAATTTCCATCGACGGCGGGCGTCTTCAGATGGCTCCTGTTTTATAAAGGAAACAACCGGGAGAGCTGCAAGAAGAAGGTAGGGCAAAATACCCATAAACCCTGCAAGTATACTTCCGGCATTAAGATCACCAAATTTTACAAGGAGCAGTATCAGAGAAATCAATGCCCCCACGATACCGGCAAAGAGCTGCGGCGTATAGGCAAAGAGGAGCATAATAAAAAACGTAAAGGGGGCTATAACAATAAAGGTTGAGACATCGTAGGCAACACTGCCCATAATAAGAGCAATGCACCAGAGACGCCAGTCCCTGCGCATATTCCGGTCCTTAATCATGACGTATCCCAATACCGGGAGGAGGGCAAATAGTGCCATCATGTGAATACCGATACCCAGAAAGGCAATATAGGCAAAGAGTAAGAGATATTTGTCCCTGTTCGGATCCTTGGACTGCGACCAGACAAGAGCCAGATAGATGTTGAGTAAGACAGTCAGCACGGAAGGGATATAGACAGAGGCTTCCACGGCGGAGAACCAGAATGTGTAGTTGAAGACACCGAAGAAGGCACCGACTATTCCGGACACATATAGAATTGTGCGTTTGGGGAATGTATCGGGTTTTCCCCAGGTTGCGACAATAACCCGGCCGATGATCAAATACATAAAGAGGGCACTGAAGGCAGCGGAGATAACTGAAATGATATTGATTCTTTGCGCCACGGGGATATCTCCAAAGCCGAGAAAAATGGAGAAAAACCTCCCCAGAACGATATAGAAGGGGTTTCCCGGAGGATGGGGTATTCCGAGGATATGGGAGGTGGCAATATACTCACCGCAATCCCAGAATGAGACCGATGGTGCCATGGTACTGAAGAAAATCAGGAAGGATACTATAAAAACCGCAAATCCGATTATTCGATGAGTTCGTTCATGATTCATGAAAACTACTCCTTCGTTATGTTTTTTATTTTGTTTTTCGCCGCGTCAATTACTCCGTTTATAAACGATGCAGAATCATCCGTTCCATAGGCCTTTACGATCTCAACGGCTTCATTGATAATTACCGGTTGGGGAGTATTGCAGTCGCTGAGTATTTCTGCAGCGGCAACGCGAAGCATATTTCTGTCGATATAAGAAAGCCGGTCAAATTCCCAGTTGTCCGTATATTCCGACAATATTGCATCAATGGCCTGCATATGTTTGTAGGCAAGAAGACACAGTTTTTTTGCAAAGAGGCGGGTGTCATTGGATGCAACAGCCATTTCGGGTATGCTGGAAAGGGAGCCAAATACTTCTTCAATGGTATTGTTTTTGTTATGTTCAAAACTGTAGAGCGTTTGAAGTGCCAGTACGCGGGCTTTTCTTTTTTGGTTCTTGCTTAAATCTTTCATCAGTGTCTATATTTTCTCCATAACATTTGCCATTTCAAGGGCCGTAAGAGCTGCATCGAAACCTTTATTACCGGATTTGGTTCCCGCCCGCTCCACAGCCTGCTCGATGGTGTCCGTTGTGAGAACACCGAATACAACGGGCACTTCTGTTTCCATGGAAACCTGGGCGATACCCTTGGTAAGTTCTGCAGCAACATATTCAAAATGAGGGGTGGCTCCGCGAATAATTGCTCCCAGACAGATAACCGCATCAAAGCGTTTGCTTTTGGCAAGGCGTTTTGCTGCCAGGGGAATTTCAAAGGCTCCGGGAACCTTAACGATGGAGATATCATCGGAGGAAACCTCATGGCGTATAAGTCCGTCAAGGGCTCCGTTTTGAAGCTTTTCTGTTATAAAGTCGTTAAATCGCCCCGTAACCAGGGCAAATTTTTTTCCCTCGCCCCGTAACATTCCCTCTACTGTTTTCGTCATCTGTCCATCCTTTGTTAGGTTCTCCCACTGTTAATTTAACGATTTTCAATTGGTTTTATGAAAATTTTCATGTATTGAATATAATTATTTTTTTTCATTTTCATGGTGATTTAACAAATGTCCCAGTTTTTTCCGTTTTGTATGCAGATACTTTTCATTATGTTCGCATGTCGGCATCATAATGGGAAGACGTTCCACTATTTCTATGCCGTACCCCTCAAGGCCCACAACCTTCCGGGGATTATTGGTGAGGAGGCGTACTTTGTTAACACCCAGATCATTGAGAATCTGTGCACCGATACCGTAATCACGGAGATCATCATCAAAGCCCAGTTTATTGTTTGCCTCCACAGTATCATAGCCCTTATCCTGGAGATCGTAGGCTTTGATCTTGTTTGAAAGTCCGATTCCACGGCCTTCCTGACGAAGATAAATGATGACACCCCGGCCGATTTCATCAACCTGACGCATGGATTCCTCCAGTTGATTTCCGCAATCACAGCGAAGGGAACCGAGTACATCACCGGTCAGGCATTCAGAGTGCATGCGGGTTAAAACCGGGGTGTTGTCCGATATATTTCCCCGGTACAGTGCTATATGCGTTTTATGGGTAATCGCATCTTCGTAGGAGCGGATAAAGAAATCGCCGTATCGGGTGGGCATCGTTGCTTCAGCTGTTTTGGTGACCAAAGATTCGCGTCTTCGTCTGTACCAGACAATATCTGCCACGGATATAATGGGAATATCGTGTGTGCGGGAGAAATCGTCAAGCTCCGGCCTTCGTGCCATGGTGCCGTCCTCATTCATAATTTCACATATTACCGCCACGGGGCTGAGTCCGGCGATTTTTGCCAGATCAACACTGCCTTCAGTCTGACCAATCCGTTTGAGCACTCCGCCGGGTTGGGCTTTAAGGGGAAACATATGGCCGGGCATAACAAAATCATCATGGGATGCTTCGGGGTCGGCCAGTTTCAGAATGGTGGTGCTTCTGTCCTCTGCGGAAATACCTGTAGTGGTACCCTTACGGGCTTCAACGGAAACAGTGAAGGCCGTTTCGAGATATGCGGTGTTATTGGAGGTCATCATGGGCAATTTCAGGCGGTCAATAACCGGAGTATCGCAGGCTGTACAGATAAGTCCGCGGCCGTGCACGGCCATGAAATTGACCTTTTGGGGAGTGGAGTATTCTGCGGCAAAGCACAGATCTCCTTCGTTTTCGCGGTCTTCATCATCCACGATGATAACCATTTCTCCCGCTTTAAATCTAGTAATAATGTGCTCGATATCTTGCAGGGATTTCAAAAGCCGCTCCTTTTAAGTTTGAGAAAAAAATCCGAGTTTTTTTCCGTGGTGTTTTTTGTGGCAGCCTGTGTTTTTTCCAGCAGCCGCTCTGTGTATTTTGCCAGAATATCACATTCGATATTGACGGTATCCCCCGGTTTTTTGTCCTGCAATGAAGTATGAGCAATGGTATAGGGAATGAGCGCCACGGAAAAACCACCCTCCTGTACCCCTGCTACGGTGAGGGATATGCCGTCAATTGCCACGGAACCCTTGGAAGCAATATAGTGCTCATATTCCCCGGGGGTGGAAAAATGATACTGCAGGGATTTGCCGTTTTTCTCTATGGCCCGGATCGCTCCCGTAAAGTCCACATGGCCCTGTACAATATGTCCGTCCAGCCTGCCCTGCGCAGAAAGAGCGCGTTCAAGGTTCACCCGTTGGGTGAGCTTGAAGGTTGTGAAATTTGTGGCACGAAGAGTCTCTGCCACGGCGGTAAAAAAAAGTATGTTGTTTTCTGCCCGCTCCAGGGTGAGACACACACCGTTTACCGCCAGAGAATCACCGGGAGCGATTTCAAAAGGCACCGCAGCTGGCTCTATAGCAAGGTGTATACCTCCGTCTTTGCGAACGAGGCGCCGGATTATACCCGTTGTTTCAATCAATCCTGTAAACATAGGCTATTTGCTCCGCTGGGCAGTGGTAAAAGACAGAATTGCTTCGGCACTTGAGAGCGCATGGTAGGCGGTAACCTGTTTTTTCAGGCCGTTGGCACGTAAGGTGGACTGCAGGATATTGCCCGGGCCGATTTCATAGAGGGTGGTATAGCCGTATGTTGTGATGGCCTGACGAAGGCATAATGACCAATAGACAGGAGAAATGAGCTGTTCCGTGATTCGTTTTTTAATACTGTCCCCACGGGTTTCCGTTTCACCTGTAGCATTGAGTATGATGGGGATATCTGCGGTGTGCATGGGGAGGTCTTCTGCCCATCGGGCAAATTCCATCCGAGCCTCCCTGAGAAAGGGCGTATGCCAGGGGCCGTTTACCCGGAGGGGCTTTGTTCGGCACGTGGTTTTTTCCGAAAGCCTTCTGCCTAAGAGTTCACATGATTTTTTTCGTCCGGATACGACAAGCTGTTTCGGTGCATTGAAATTTGCTATATACACGTCCTTTTCAAGATGCAGCCGGGAAATTTCCTCACGGATGGTATCGGCATCCACAAACATAAATACATACATGCCTCCCGGTGTTTTTTGTGCGCAGCGGTCCATGAGTTTTCCGCGGAACGCAGCGGTTTCAATGGTTTTGAGCGGAGACAGAACCCGGGCAATTCCCAGGGCGGTGATTTCTCCCAGGGAGTGCCCCAGAACAGCCTGGGGGATAATCCCCTCTTTTTCGGCAAGATGGGCATAGGAAAGGCTGACCGCACTGATTAAAGGCTGAATAACCGAAGACTGGATAAATGTAGCTTCATCCATATCTGTGCCGAGCTCTGAAAGGTCGTATCCGGAAAAATCCGAGGCTGCCTCCAGGTACTCAGCGAAGAGAGATGGGCTTTTATCCAGCATATCACGCCCCATTCCGGGAAAATGGGCACCTTGGCCGGGAAGTAGAAAGATCGGTCTGCTCATTGTTTTTACCAACTTGAAATTCCTGCTGCATCAAAATATATCAAACAAAAACTGAACCCAAGTATTTGCTGATTTTTTATTATTCCGCTTTTGCTTTCAGCACATTAATAGTATTTTATTCACTATAGGTTTGTTAATATAAAACAACGGGTGCTATGAAGAAAAAAACATTTTTGATCCCGGCTGCGGCAATGCTTTTGTTTCTTTCCTGTGCTCCGAAAGTCCAGCATGAAACACATGTGCAGGAGGTTGACCGCATACGCGATTCACTTGTTGTTGAGCAGGAACAGATATCTCATGAACGGTCCAAGTATTTTCTTTCCGATCCCGTGGAAATACTCCTTGCCACGGACACCCTTTTAACAGCGGCAGAGCTTCATGCTGCCGATGGAGATTATGCATTGGGACATGAGCTGGTACAGCTGGCTCTGGATGTATTAACTCAAAATGACAATGTGTTCCGTGAGGAAGAACTTGTTAAGGATTTTCGCCTCTATGAGCGCATGGGGAATTTTTATGTTAATCTGACTCCTCCTTCCTACCTCGATTCTGTTCCGGATCATATATCACCCTTTGTGACCTCTGTTCAGCTTGATGCGGTAATGCAGAGCCTTGATACCGCCGATATGGATATGAGTATCATTCCCACGCAATGTATTGCTGCACACTACAATATTCCTATTGCCTATAATAAGCGTGTCAGCAAGGCGCTTATTGCCATGTTGTCAACACGGCGGCAGCCCTATATGAATCGCCTTTTGTCACGGGGTGAACAGTTTCGGCCCTTTATGAATGAGATTTTTGCAGAATACGGTCTGCCTACTGATCTGACCTATCTTCCTCTTCTGGAAAGCGCCTTTAATCTGAAAGCCTATTCTGTTGCTCATGCTTCGGGCTTATGGCAGTTTATTCCGTCAACGGGGAAAATATTCGGCCTGCGTCAGAATTACTGGATTGACGAACGTCGCGACCCGATTAAGGCAACCCATGCAGCGGCGCAGTATCTGTCGCGTCTCCATGACATGTTTGATGACTGGTATCTTGCCCTTGCGGCATATAATTGCGGGGAAGGCCGGGTCGGCCGTGAGCTGAAACGATCTGATGGCCCAACCTACTGGGATCTTGATCGCCTTCCCCGGGAAACACGAAACTATGTGCCCCTGTTTATCGCCTATCAGATTATAGCCAAAAACCCCGCCTGTTTCGGCTTCGACTACGACCCGGTTGATACGCTCTATACCTTTGATACCGTAACGGTTTCCGACTGCCTTGATAAACGGAAGATTGCCGAAGGAATCAATGTTTCCTTTGAGAAGTTACAGGAGTTAAACCCCCATATCAAACGCTGGGCAACTCCGCCGGATATGGAAAATGTGACCCTCTACCTTCCTGCCGGGAAACGCTCAGAATTTGATGAATATTATGCAGAGCTGACGCCGGAGGACAAGGTTGACTGGTATCGCTATCGGGTGCAGCGGGGGGACAATCTTTCAAATATTGCCCGGGCTTTTAATACATCCGTTGAAGCAATACAGTCACTCAATTCAATGCGCGGCACCAGTATTATTGCTGGTCGCCATATCTTTATCCCCGTACCATCCGGCATGGATGCTGAAGAAATCCTGGAGACAGAACGTGACATATCTTCACAGGAAAGTACTGAAGAGGTACGATATCGTGTTCAGCGGGGGGATAATGCCTCAGTGATTGCAAAGAATTTCGGTGTGAGCCTCGGGGATATGCGACGCTGGAACAGCGGAAAAAATCTGTCCCGTCTCAATGTGGGGGATATTTTGATACTGCATCGAGAAGTCCACGGTGATACATCCCCGCAGAAGCGGGATGGTGAGACACTATATGTGGTGGAATCCGGGGATAACGCCTATAATGTTTCCCGGGAGTATAATGTTTCCCTGGAGGATATGAACCGCTGGAATCCACACAAGGATCTGGGTCGTCTGTCTGTAGGGGACACCCTTGTTTTAGATGCTGAAGAGCCGGTGGAAACACAGGGGAGCACGGAGACCACCCCGGAGCAGGGAGAAAGTACACAAAAAAGCGGGGCTGCTGACAGTGACACGGTGTTTTATCGCGTAAGAAGCGGGGAAACCGCCTATCGAATCGGTACATATTTTGACCAGCCCGTGGACAGTATCCGTAAATGGAATCCGGAAATAAATGTATCCCGGCTGTCCGTAGGGGATACGCTACGCATAGCGGGGGCCTATTCTTTTGACGGAACAGAAGTTTCTGTGGAAGAAGCAGAACGGGAAGAGTCCGGAGAGCGGGCAATGCATACGGTTCAGTCCGGTGAGACACTCTATTCCATTGCCCGACAGCGCTCAGTACCTCTGAGTTCACTCCTTACATGGAATAATAAGGATGTAGAGAACCCGGTTATTCACCAGGGAGAGCAGTTGACCTATTATCGCCAGCCCGATTCATCTTCTGCGGCAGCAGATGACGAAGAGCGTACTTCTGGAGAAAGCAGCGTCGGCCATATGCGGTACCGCGTGCAGCGCGGAGATACCTTTGAAGGTATTGCCCGTCTTTTCAATACCACCGTTGATACAATTTATGAGCGTAATGATCTGTCACCCTCTTCTATGCTGGAAGCGGGAGATGTCGTGATGCTTCCTGCAATTGACGGGCCCTCTCCGGGGCAGGCGCCGGAAGATAATTTGCCGGAATACAGGGTTGAACGGGGGGATAATTTATGGAGTATTTCACGACACTTTGATATTTCTGTGAATGAAATCTGTCTGGCTAATAATATATCCACAAACACACGGTTGTTTCCGGGGGATACCCTGAAAATACCCGTACAGGAGTAGTAATATGTCCAAAAAAACAATTCTTGTCATTTGTGCCGGGGCTCTTTTTTTTCCCCTTCTTATTACCGTTTTAAAGCTTTCTCTTTTTCAGGAGAGTTTTAACAGATTTGGACAGGTGAGTATGTTTGAACATCCTGTTATCGGTATTGTAAGCGTTGAGGGTATTATTGTTTCTTCACAGGAAATCATAGAGCGTCTGGATTCCCTTGAGAATGACAACACTGTCCAGGCCATTCTTCTTGAGATAAACAGTCCCGGCGGAGCGGTTGCTCCGGCGCAGGAGATTTATGAACGGGTGGTGGAGTGTGAAACACCGGTTATTGCCTCAATGGGTTCTGTGGGGGCATCCGGAGGATATTATATTGCCTCCGGTGCTGACAGGATATTTGCCAATTCCGGTACCCTCACAGGGAGTATCGGGGTTATAATGCAATTGCCCCGCTATGATCGGCTTATGGATAATATCGGTGTGGGGATGCGGGTGCTTACCGCAGGGGAGCTTAAGGATGCAGGAAGTCCCTTTCGTGATATGGATGCTTCGGAACGGGCATATTTTGAGAAACTGCTGAATGAGATACACGGGCGGTTTATTCAGGATGTTGCCTGGGGCAGAAATATGGACAGCTCTCAAGTTGCAGAGTTGGCCACGGGAGAAATTTTCACCGGGTCCATGGCCCACGAAAACGGATTGGTGGATTCCGTGGGTGGTCAGCAGGATGCCGTTGATTATATACTTTCAACATATGACCTTCCGGAAAATACCCCCGTGAGCCGAAAAAAAGAAACTCCGGCATTTCTTCAGTATCTGCAGGAAAGCCGTCTTTCCTTCTTATTTGAGAAGAAGGATTTGCTGCAGGGCGGTGTGTACTATCTTGCTCCGTCTCTGCTCTGATTGTTGTGCTGTTCAGTAAGGGTGTTTTTTTCATCTGAATAGTTTTTTTTGGGGGGATAGCTTTATACATCCAATGTAAAAGGTGACCGCTTTTCTATACAAAGTATTGGAGTTATGTGGTGGAGCAGAGGCTTTTACGTTGCATAGGAAATCCTATGCCGCGGGCTTTTAATTAAAACAGAGCATGGACTGCAGCTCTTTGGCTTTATAGAAATTCATTCCTCTCTGTTATGTGATAAACGCCTGCAGTGCCAGGCTTTGATTGCTGCCAATACCCGCAACATTTACCATGTATACACCGCTTCCAAGATTGTTTCGATCTATGGAATGGGCCACTCGTATAGGCCCTGTATTATTGAGTGAAGAGGCTATCCTGCTTTTACGGCTGCAAAGGTATCGTATATATCCCTCAGGTTTGAATTGGTAGTGGTGTCAAAACCGGGGCTGTCCACAGCGGAAAAAACCATGGTGCAGAAAAAATGTATGTCTCTCAAAAAAAACTTTACCCACCCAGCCTTCCCTTGCACTGCCTGATAATACAAAAAGGCTGCCTCCGGAGAGGCAGCCCTGAAAAAAGTGAGAGGATTTTCCTTAGCGAATAAATGCCCGCTGTGTCAGGCTTTGATTGCTGTCAACACCCTCGACATTAACCATGTATACACCGCTTCCAAGATTGTTCAGCTCAATGGAATGGGATCCCCGAGTCAGCTCTGTATTGCTGAGAGAGGAAACAATTCTTCCGTTTGCCGTTGCGATGGTTACGTTGTATCTGCCCGCATCGGGAATATTCAGAGCAAGCTGGTCTCTGGTAATTGCGTTCAGAGCAATATTCCGGCCAGATATAGCTTTGTCCTGATCGACAATCGAGACTGTATCCTGAGTAAATGTACCGTACAGCACCAGGTTTTCAAAGGCGAAGTCAACGCGGTAGGGCTCGGTTCGGGTTTCATAGTTTTCGTCATTTTCCGGAGCAAGGGGCTTAACTTCAATCCCCGTAATTTTGCTTACGTCGATGGCGTCACGCCCGTAATTCATTTCCCCCGTATGGTCCGGATCGTCTGCAACGTATTGGTCATAGTCAAATGCCCAGAGAGGAATAAGGCCGCTTGAAACCATGCCGGAGGTATTGGCATTGGACAAAATCACCTGCCGGTCCGCTTCATCCTCAATATTGAGAACAATGGCAAGGGCAGAACTGGTTTTATAATCAATGGAAATATAATTGAGCTCTTCAACTTTCATAAGAAACGCGTTAAAGGTTGCCCATGGAGATTGTCCGTTCTGCATGGCATCTATAATTACATGACCGTCAAAGGTGCCGTCCGTTATCCAGTCCTGGGAGGCTTCGGAATTTAAATCATCATTTTTTACAAATTTAAACACCAGCGTATCAGCAGGCTGCGGGCTCAGTGGATCCGGTGCCTGAGTTGCAATATCGGATACGGCTTCAATCAGCTGTGTTCCCGTAACAAATTCCGCGCCTTGGCCCTGTGCCCAGCTGACAAATTTTTCCGCTTCACCTGTTCGTGTTTCCCAGTCATTCCACCCCTCATCCACAACAAGACCGTAGCCCGGTCGGTTAAAATCTGTGAGAAGCGTGGCATTATCATAGACCGGAGTATGGTAATCGGTATGCATACCAAAGTGAAA
>JBNJEI010000038.1:0-23323 GCA_051745755.1 Fibrobacterota bacterium | reverse complement strand
CGGTCCATATCTGATAAAAAAGCAGGCATCTACGCCCATAAACTCGCAACCATTTTTAACGGTTCCGGTGGTGGGCATACAACCATGGCAGCGGGACGAATCCCTGCAAAGGAAATGGGAGCCGACCGTCTTCTTGAAAGCTTCAGTCAGGCCATGTTTGCTATTTTCAATGTTAATCCCGATGACAAAACACGTGTCCTTGACATGAAAACGGGTATAACCATTCAGTAACCCCGTCTCATCTCATAGACCTGAATATCCGCCTTCCAGGGAAGAGGTTTGTTGGTAAGAGCTGATTTCAGCATCTTTTCCGCTACCTTCAAATCGTATCCGGCGTCAGTTAAAATACTCTGGAGCTGACCCGAAGGCTGCAGCCAGGAACGTATTTGATGTGATGAAAAACGCCGTGTAAACTCCAGGGTTTCCCTGCGCTGGGAAAAGGCAAAGGATGTCTCCTGACTGATGTTCTTCAGTTTCGATGCAAATACGTGTGACAATTTCTCCTTTTCTTCACACAGCCGGGTCTCCATATCGGAAAATATCTTCTGAAGATCCCCCGTCAGAAAAGTGGAAAACCGCGACGTTCCAAAGGGGATATTCTGTGTAAATATGATTCTGCAGTTTTGCCTGCACCGCTGCGTTATATACGGAACATCAAATATAATGTCTTCAGCATCAACAACATCACGCCCCACAACAATATCAAAACCCACGTCCTGCGGTATCGTATGTACCCAGGAATTTTTTGCTTCATCAAAAGCCTCAATTACCACGGGAGTTGAAAGAAGATCCCGTCCCACCGTTCCGGATTGAATAATTTCCGCATCAGCCCGGGTGCGCACAACAGACCAGACACCACCCTGAGAAGCATTCCGAAGAAACTCAAAGGTCAAAAGCCCCCGTTTTGCCGTTATATCAAGCACCAGGTCCCGGTGCTCAACCCCCGTGGAAGAAATAAAGAAGCTTCGCAGAAGACTGAGGTAGTCACTGGTTCCGGAGGATCTTTTACTCCACTCAGCATCACGACTCTGCACCACACCTCCGCTTTCAAAGCCCTCATCAAGGTGGCTTTCCATCTGCAGCTCACGTCGCCGGTTCACTTTCTTTGCTATACTCGCTTCATACCCCTGATCGGAGGGCGTGTAAAAAAAACGTCCACGAAGCGGGGTCGGCAGATACTGCTGCTGCACCCAGTGGTCACGATAGGCATGAGGATAGGAATAGCCCGCACCGTGACCCAGACCATCGCGGTCCCGGCTGGGATCACAGAGATGATCCGGCACTGAATCCTTTGTACTTTTTTGCACCGTGGAAAGCGCATCAAAATAGGCCATGGCGGTATTGCTTTTGTCCGCTGTGGAAAGGTATAGACACGCCTGCGCCATGGGGTATTGCCCCTCAGGCATGCCGATATAATCATACGCCTGAGCTGCGGACATCACCACCTGAAGCGCCTGTGGATCTGCTAATCCAATATCCTCTGAGGCAAGGATTATCATCCTTCTGAAAATAAAGCGGGGATCTTCACCGGCATACACCATTTTGGCCATCCAGTACAACGCAGCATCGGGATCACTGCCGCGTACCGATTTGATAAAAGCAGAGATAATATCGTAGTGGGAATCCCCGTCTTTATCATACAGCACAGCCCGTTTCTGAATCGACTCCTCCATCACCGGCAGATCGATAATGATCTTTTCCTGCTCTGAGGACCCACTGCTCATAACTGCCAGTTCAACCGCATTCAAAGCCGCTCGTGCATCTCCGTTGGCCACGGTGCAGACATGATCCAAAGCTGCAGAGTCAATAGAGACATCGTAACCGCCCAATCCGCGCTCACTGTCCTGTAACGCCTGATAAATGACCTGTTTGATATCATGAGACTCAAGCTTTTCAAGCTGGAAAATTCTGGAACGGGAAACCAGTGCTTTATTCACTTCAAAATACGGATTTTCCGTGGTGGCACCGATAAGAAGAATAATGCCCGATTCCACATGGGGAAGAAGGGCGTCCTGCTGAGATTTATTAAAGCGGTGTACTTCGTCAATAAAAAGAATTGTTCGTTTTGAATAAAGTGCATAGAGACGCTTTGCCGTTTCGATAGACTGACGAATATCCTTTACGCCGGAAAGTACGGCATTGAGACTGAGAAACTCACTTTTTGTCTGATTTGCAATGATTCGTGCCAGGGTGGTTTTACCCGTTCCCGGCGGTCCATAGAAAATAATACTGGAAAGACGATCCGCTTCAATCGCTCTTCTCAATAGACGGCCAGGACCAATGATCCGCTCCTGCCCCACAAATTCTTCAAGATTTTGCGGTCGCATTCTATCGGCCAAAGGAGCATGACGCAGTAACTGATCCTGTGAAGAACTCTCAAAAAGATCCATATTCACTTACTCCAAAAAAGAAGCGAAAGATTTCTCTTTCGCTTCTGAACATAATTGTTTATACACCGCTGTTATTCAACAACAAATTCATCCATCTCCACCGTAGCTGTGCTATTCATACCACCTTCCTGCTGTGACTCATAATAGGTGGATTTAACGATATGCGGGGTTACAAAAATAACAAGGTCATTATTATCCTGGCGTTTCTCCGATCTGCGAAAAAGGAAACCCACAATGGGAATATCTTTCAAAAAGGGTATTCCTCCCTGTGATTCACGATCTTCATCCACGGTCAACCCACCGATAACAATAGTTTCACCATCACGTACGGAGACTTTGGTATTTGCCCCCTGTTCGGTAATTATGGGGCCCTGATCTGTAAGCTCATAGGAACGTTTCAGAGGATTAAGCTCCATATTTATTTTATTACTTTGGGTTATCGTCGGAGTCACATAAAGCTCTGTACCCGCCGGTATAAGCTCCGTAACGGTATTTCCGGCTTCATCTCGCTGAGTAATGGGAACCTGTGCCCCCATGAAAATGCTTGCTTCGCTGTTTTCCAGGGTTGTAATATGCGGTTCTGCAACCATTTGACTGTTTGTCTCTGTGAAAAGATATTCCATGGCGATCTGAAACATTTCGTCATTGAGTATACCGTAGGTAGCCCTGCCAAGGGGATCACTCAACACACCTTCATCTTCCCCGCTGGGAAGATTTTCAACGGATGTTCCCAGTTCCTGGTTAAAAAATGACCACTGAACACCAAGATCATTTTGAACGCGTGACGCCACTTCGACAATCTTAACCTCTATGGCAACCTGTAGTAATTCTTCATCCAGTTGACGAATTCGTTCAACCACACCGGGAATCCGCTCAGGCAATTCTTCGAGAATAAGGGAATTGGTGTTCTGGACGGAGGAGACCTCGCCGCGATCAGACAAAAGATTTCCAACGGCATCTTCAATATCACCAGCAACGGTATTTTCCAGATCAACGATACGAATCTCCAGATCCTGAATACTTTCCAGATTTCGCCGATCCTCTTCCCGGCTAAGCTTTCTCTGAATAAAGTCCTGATTGCGCATCACATAAATATACCCATCCTTCTTTTCAAAATGAAGATCGGACATATTGCTCACAATAAGAAACACCTCCTGCCATGTTTTATCATTAACAGAAAGCGAAAGCTTATTGTCAACCTCCGGAGCCACAACAATATCAACACCGGATGCAGCGGAGATATGGTTCATAATTGAAGAAATATCCGTATTTCGCCATTGCCACCTGTTGAATTTTTTTCCAGCGGGCCCCATGTCATCCAGCTTACTTTCTTCCTCAGCTGATATCACCGTATCCGCCACGGATGTATCAGCCTCCTGCGCCCATGCTGCATTGATTGTTATACTTATTACAAAACCTAAAAGAATCAGCTTTCGTATGTTTATCATTTTTATACCACTCCAAATAAATTTATTTACGCAATTCTTTTTCTACAACATAGGAAAAACCGGCATCTTCCATCAGGAAAATCACACTTTTTTCCTTCACTCTCAACACCCGGCCTTGCTGGACAGAATCGTTGTATTTCAGGGAAAAAGTAGTGATATCACCATCAATTTCCTCTTCAAAGAGAGCAAAATTCGTATTTCGATCACCTCCATATATAATACCTACAAGAACCATATCGTCAACGGAAGGAAGCATAATACTATCCTGTTTTCTCAGTTCCGGAACAGGAACAAAGGGATCTCTGCCGTATTGTGTATACCGATACTGTGTTTCTTCCTGTACTGTATCATCAGTGGACTGTGCCGTATCATCAGCAACAACGTTTGCAGAATCAGCGTCACGCTCTTTGCGCTTGTCACGCTGAGCAAACTCTTCATGATCCTTAAGGCTTGCATCAACAATTTCATGAAGGCGGCCGCTGTTATAAATTTTATCCCATTCCTGAGATGACAGATCCACGCTGTCCCGAACCAGAGACTCATAGACCCACCCCACAGTTCCGTTCTCCAATCGAGCGCGAATCCATCCGCTTGAATTTTTAAGAAAGGAAAGGCGTGTCCCGATACGAAGCTGATCAATAACATTACCGGGATCAGCGGTAGTGGGTTCATTGCGGAAATTAACCCCGTCCCTGATAACATAGAAAATTCGCTCATCATCCTGAGAGGCTGTGGTATCAAGGGCAAATGTATCACTGTTGAGTATGTTGCGCCGCTCTTCGGAGGTTAGGCTCTTCTCGCTTTTTGCAAGACTTTCATGAACCCATCCGTCACGATCATTGAATTCAATCTGAATCCAGTTATCACGGGATGCGATTTTGGATACAGCAGTTCCATATGAAAGCGAGTCGATTATATTACCGTCTGAGATGGAGTTTTCACTCCTGACATTCACCTTATCTCCCATTATATAGAAGGTTTCATAATCACGGGACTCCTGTTGCGCCTCCGCCACAGAATCCCCTCCATCTCCTTTGGAACCCCCGTCATCTGAAGAATAATCAAGCGAAACAGAAAGGGACCGGGGTGAATCAGTAGCAAGAAACGGGGTATCAGTTTCATTTTTGTTATGGAAATAGAGACTGAACTGCTTATCATTGCGGTGGACTGTCAGTAAATTATAATTATCTTCCTCATGATAGAGGACCACGCTTCCCTCACGCCCGGCAGCAAGTGAATCAACTCCGGATACCGAAGGTGGTGAAAGTTCTGTTTCTGACAGGCTGAACACCTGCCCCGGCACAGCTATCTCCGTAAACCCCCGTTGCGGAGTGACCATCGGATTACGTGAGCTGCCGGAATAATGAACCGTAACAATATCCATCATATCCCGGGACAGGGTTGTTACAGAATCCACAACTATCTGATGAAAATCTGAAGCATAGACAACGTCTGAGAATTCTGCCACAGGATTCTCCGTGACAAGCAAAAGATAGCGCTTTCCGGCTCTGCGTTGTCCTATCTGTGACAATTCAACTTCCGATGTATAAAAATCAAGACGCAGCCCCCCTGATTCATACCCGTATGCCAGGGAATCAATCCCAGTCCCGGAAAGGCCGGAAATACTCCCCGATTCCAGGCTGTCTTCAAGGCCGTCAAACACAAAGGAAAAACCAAAGTCCTGCGTTTCCTTACGAACAGTATATGCGTCGTTCATCGGATCAACGGCAATAACAAATCCGCTCTCCCCTCCCTGAAACCGCAAAACAGCATCTGCCGCATGCGCGGTATTCGCCGCAAAATTCAAAGCAGCAATAAAAAACAGCAAAAATAACGCGGAAATCGACTTACCCATATTCATTAGCATAACTACCTGTTTATTGAGTACGTTATCAGTTTAAACTCAGCAACCACCGATTCAATCGTTTCATTTTTCGGGCGGCGTTGAAGATATTCCTCATCGTTCAGTTTTGAGATCAATCCCGATTCAGTTTTTAAGGTGAGATCGGAAATATTAATAATCAGGTCCATGGCAATAATTTTTTCCAGAAACTTTCCGATTTCGTGATATCCTCCCTTTAAGACCACCTCATATTTCTCCCCCTGATAATACTCCTCATCAATGCTTTCATTTACCAGGGGCCGAAAACTCGATGCAAGAAAGCCTTCCTCAACAGCAAGCTGAGCAAGTGTACCGATAAGATCCGGAATATCCGTGGTATGAAGAAACATATTTCTCAGGGAATCTCTCCGTTGTTCAATCTCCCGGACATTCTCCTCCAGACTGTGAAGATTTGTGGTCACCTGCCGTATTTCCGTCAGCCGATCCCGTTTATTTGCATATTCCTCTTCCAGACGGGAGACGTCATCAAGGAGGGGACGGATATTGAACCACACCACAAGAAATGCTGCGGCAACACCGACAAAAATTATCAGCGCAACCCGTTTCACCTTCGGATCATTTAAATCTATATTGTTTAAATCCATTCTGATGTCCTTACGGTTTTATTTCTTAATTGCTTCGATACTGGTTTTCATATCCATGACGGAGCTCAAAGGTAAACCCACTTCCATCACTGCTGCTGTTTACTTCTATAACGTCAACGGATTCAATACCGGGAACATTTTTCAGACGGGCCATATACTGGCCTACTTCACCGAATGATTCCGTGGCACCTTTCACGACAACATTAAATTTGTTTGCATAGTGAATCGAGTCTACAGCATCGCTGTCGCCTGCCACATCCTCCCCGGAAGCGGTATCGCCAGACTCATCATCATCGTCATCCTCATCACCGGGTAAATCGGGCATAATTTTGGCACCTTCAATATCCGTAAGCCAGGTATTGGGCGGGATTTCCCGGCAATATAATTCAAGCAGAGTTATCCATTCGCCGTGATCCAGAGGGATACTGCTGAGGCCATTAAGCATAGCCAAAGCTTCTTCTCTTTTTTCTTTTAATGATTCAATCTTCTGCTCCACCTCCCGCTCATCCTCAATACGCCTGCTTACCTCGGCAATCTGAGACTCAAGATTATTGCGGGCATTAACCTGCCAGGCCCAGATCATGAGGGGTATGAGTATGAGACCCAAGGAAATAAATATTGAAATAAGCATATCTTTGGGGAGTTTTAATTTTCTTCTGTATACCCGGTATTCATTGGGTATCAGATTAATTTCAATCTTTTCTACCATCTTAGTTTATCTCCCGTGTAGCCAAACCAACAGCAACGGATATTAAGGATTCAAGCTCAACGGGAGGTTTGCCACCCCCGAAGAGATCATCATCATATTTCAGGAAGGAAAAGGGATTTGACCGAACAACTTCCGTATCAAAATAATTGGAGAAAAATTCGATAAGCCTGGGGATATATGCTCCGCCTCCGGCGACAACGATCTTATCAAGCCTGTCAAAATTCTCACTTTTTTTAATGTACGAAAGGGCCATATTGAAATTGGAGCAAAATTCTTCCAGTAAATGCTCCAAGGCAGCATTAAAATCCTCTTCAGCTACATTCTCAGGAAGGGAGTTATGGGTAAGCTTGACGGCATCATTCTCTGGAATTTTCAATTGCTTCTGCAATTCCTCAATAAAATAGGATACCGCTGTATTAATTTCGCGGGAAGAATGAAACAAACCATCCCGAATAAAGGCCACATTGGTTTTTTTATATCCGATATCCACCAGGCACAGCGCATCGAGGGATGCTTCTGAAACACTTTCCAGAGCATAGCAATTATTGAGGGCATAAATATCAACATCAACCACAACAGGGCGCAGCCCCGCCTGATAGAGAGCATCAATATAGGCCTGCACCATATAATTCTTTGCCGCCACAAGGAGAATTTCCACCTCGTCTGTCTCGGGGAAATGGCGCAATATTTTGTAGGAAGTGGTAATATCTTCACTGTCAAAGGGACTGCGCTGACTCGCCTCATAGAGAATCATATCATTGACATTTTCGTTGGGGGCCACCTTAAAGCGAAACTTATCACTGAGAAGACCCTGTCCCTTCAGAGAAACAACCACATCAACAATAGAGGGATCGCATTGTTCCACCAAATGCTTAACGGCGTCAATAAAATCGGAGGTATTCTTAAGCTCTCCATTTTCAATTGTACCGGAAGGCAGAGCTTTGGCACCAACGGCGGTCAGGCTGTAATCATCGCCTTTTTTCTTAACTTCAACGAGTTTGAGCGACTTACTTCCAATATCAAGACCAACACGTTTACCACCGGATTTCTTCAATAATGATGCCATACAAACTACCTGTTTATCTTTAAAAAGCCTTGAATTTCATAAGCTATACCTATATAAATTAGCATAAACAATATATATTTGCAAGTGAAAAGTTACAACTACATAAAATAATCTGCCCGTTGTCCCCTCTTATTCCTTATGATAGGGATGATTTCTGACAACAGAAGAGATGCGAAACAGCTGCTCCGCTACTATGAGGCGACACAGCTCATAGGGAAAGGTCAGGGAGGATAGGCGCAGTATTTCATGGCATCTGGATTTTAACTGAGGAGTAAGTCCGTAGGGGCCTCCCATAAGGAAACAGAGACCGCGCTCACTCTCACGGTTTTTAAGCCATCGGGCAAACTCATGCGTGGTAAACTCCCGCCCCTCCTCAGACAACGCGACAGTATAGTATCTGGGAGGAATACGGCGGGATAAACAGGACTCTTCTTTGTTGATTTTCTCAGCCGGCTCTTTGGCCTGCACCGGTTTTATGTTTTCAAAACTCACTGTATGCCAGGGAGAAATCATTTTGCAGTACCGGTGTATTTCCTGCTCAAAAGCAAACCCGCGTTTTTTACCAAAACTGACAACCCGTATATCCACTTACCCCCGCCTGTGACCGCTGAGAAGCTGTACCTGTTCACGCTGTTTCCTGAATATATACTTCACAATACCCTCTACCTCTCCGCTGTCGATATCTTCGAAGCATACGCGGTGCTTAAAATGGGAAGCTGAACGTCCATCCTGCTGGCTCACCGCAATAATGCGGCCTTTGAGGGCATACTTTTTTCGCTCCAAAGTAAACATAAGGGAAACCATATCATCAGGCTCAAGGGACTGGGTGGAGATAAAGGCAACTCCTCCGCCGCCGATATCGATAAGCTTTGTATTTTCCAGTTGCTTACCCACAAAGGGAGGTTCCTGCTTATTTGCGCGCCGGATTACCCGACATTTAAAATCCATGTCCACAACCATACGCAGGTGCTTGCGAAGCTGATTTCGATCCAGCTCCTGAGTATGCTCAAGGACAATATGTCCGTCCGAAGGGTAGACTGCAACAACGGGTACACGGGCAAAATATGCCCCGTCACCGCTGCGGGTGAAATCCAAAAGTACCTGTTTAGCACCTGATACATCTTTTTTTACAGCCCTTCTTTTATAATACAGGGAGAAAGTTAATTCATTGCCACCGGTAAAAACCGCCTGCTCAATAAAAACACTCTCGGTGTCGGGGTTTTTTATCTGAATAAACTGACCGTGATTAATATTTCGGGTGGAGACAATAGACTGCTCATAAGGAATTGCATCATATCCCAGTTTCGTTCGAATTGTATGCAGCAGCAACGTGGCATTTTCAGCCTTGGCTGTCAGCCCCCATTTTTTGCGAATATCCTGACAGGCACTATCAACTGCTGTTTCAAAAAACTCCAGGGATGTAAATACTGCGGTATAATTTTCCGGCGAGATATCCCGGGCAATACGCCGCAGCTGAGCTGCTTCACCGGGGGTGAGACGGTATTTTTTAATCCCCGCAATAAAACTTTTTTCCCTGTGATCAGTCAGCTTTTTCTTTTTCTGTCGCTCCTGAACAATAAATGAAACAAGAACCCCAATAAAAATAAATGACAGAATAAGCACAAACACCAAAACAGTTGCCGGTGATGCCTGGGGAATGCGAAAATCTGTTGCGCTGGGAGAATTGGAAAAGGAAAAGCGATCATTTGCTGCCCCCTGAAAGTTCAGGCAGATGATATATGTAACGACCCATATGATGTTATTTTTGTTTATTTTTTTCATGCTGCTTCATCTGCTTCATTATTATCTCTTCACGTTTTTCTCTATTTTTATAATACTCTTCAGGAAACCGAAACGCCCTAACAATCAGAACACCACCGGCTAAAAAAACAAGGACAATAAGGGCGATAAAAAGAAACTCAATAAGCATTTACTGCACCTTTCTTCCCGGAGGTAAAATTTCCTGCCGCAGGGTAGTATCTGTCGTAACAGTCCCCTGTACCACCTGTCTTAATCCACCGAAATCAAGATTCTCCGGATTTACTGCACCCTTCTTATCGGCAAGATCCAGGAATGTCTGAAGTATAGAATAGGACATTCTGCTTAAATCTTTTAACGGTCTGTTGCGGTGAAATCGTTTTCCAAGATCAACCTGCACAATGGAATCAGCCCCGTATGTACTAATATAATCAATGATAAGGGCAATCTCCACACCGTAGCCGGTATAAAAAACCAAATTCTCCAAAAAAGACCGCCGAAAACCGTATTCCCCTGATAGAGGCTGAACAAAGCCTGTGGCCTCGGGAAAAAAATACGAAAAGAGCGGACGAATAAGAAGCTCCGTCACCCGGCCGCCGCCGTTTTCCGTAACAGCGCCGCCATTTTCCACCAAGGGACGCTCATAGTATGACTTCACAAACCCCGCAGACCTATTCTTCAGCAAGGCTGCTGCCATGGCGGTAACAAAAGAGGCGGTAAAGTTCGTGGTGTCCGCATCAACAAAAAGGATGATTGTCCCTGTGGTATAAAACTGCGAACGCCAGAGGGCCAGGCCTTTTCCATCGGGCCAGGAATCTCCTCCGATACCTCTGCGGGAATCCTGAACCCTGACACCGCACGCACGGGCTTCCTCGCGTGTACCATCCCGGGATCCTCCGTCAACAACCAAAACCTCATCCACCAGAGCATGTTTCTCAATAAGTTCTGACGTAATTTCCCCCAAAATCTTACCAATGGTTTTCTCTTCATTCAGTGCGGGTATAACCACAGAAACAGATTCGTTTTGCTGTACCTTAAGTAGTGCTGTTTCCCGGGGAGTTATTTGCGGATCAGTGAAAATATTCATCAATACCCTTTATCATTAAATACGACGACGTCAATAAAAGACAAAAATATATTGACTATTGATTGAATCATAGAATATTTTTGGGCAGTTTCAAAATAAATTGTAAATCTTTACGAGGTGTAGTCTCAATGAAAACCCAAGTTTTCAACCACAAAACGATTAACAGAAAATGGTACCTTGTTGATGCCTCTGATATGGTGTTGGGAAGAATGGCTTCTGAAGTTGCCAAGCTCCTTATAGGAAAGGGAAAACCTGCCTACTCTCCAAATCAGGACCATGGTGATCACATAGTAATCATCAATTCTGACAAGGTTGTCCTGACGGGCAAGAAGGAAAGTATGAAATCATACTTTCGCCATTCAACGTATGCGGGCGGAGAAAAGTTCCGTTCTTTCAGAGAACAGATGGAGAAAGATTCAACCCGGGTTATCCGCAGTGCTGTTCACGGTATGATGCCCAAAACCCATCTGGGAAAATCCATGGAAACAAAACTCCATGTATACCCTTCAGATGAGCATCCCCACAGCGCCCAGAAGCCCGAACAGATAACATTCAATTAACTTAAAGGAGTTACAGATTGAATAAACCTTTATATGCCACGGGACGCAGAAAATCAGCCTCGGCGCGGGTTTTCCTTACCCCCGGAAGCGGTAAAAGAACAGTAAACGGTGATGATGCCCAAAAACATCTGACCACAGAAACCCTGATGCAAAAGATGGAAATGCCCTTCAACATACTTGAATGCGGTGACAAATACGATCTGAAAGCAACCACAAAAGGTGGTGGTCTAACAGGGCAGGCTGAAGCAATTCAGCTTGGGATTTCCCGGTGTCTCAGCAAAGAATCAGAGGAAAACCATGCCGCCCTTAAGGCAGAAGGCCTTTTGACCCGCGATGCACGGGTAAAGGAACGGAAAAAATACGGTCAGGCCGGAGCCCGGAAACAGTTCCAGTTTTCCAAGAGATAGATGTATCACAAATTATAAAAATACGCACGTCCGGTTTTTTTGGGTTCTGGTATATCCAGTATCATTCGGGCGGAGGTATAAACCCAATAAGGAGCAAAAATGTCTGCAATAACAATAAAGGAACTTCTGGAAGCAGGAGCGCATTTCGGTCACCAGACACAGCGCTGGAATCCGAAAATGAAAAAATTCATACTCTGTCCCAAAAACGGTATTCATATTATCGATCTGTACAAAACAATCGACGGTCTGGACCGTTTTCTCGAAAAAGCACACAGCATAACCGCACAGGGCGGGAAAATTCTATTTGTCGGAACCAAAAAACAGGTTAAAAATTATATAGAGGAAGCAGCGGAAAACTGCGGCATGCCCTATGTTACAAACCGATGGCTTGGCGGCATGCTGACAAACTTCAAGACCATTCGAAAGAGCATTAATAAGATAGAAGAAATTGAAAGAATGGAAGAAGACGGATCCATAGAACTGCTTACAAAAAAAGAAAGCATTCTCCTTGAAAAACAAAAAGAAAAAATGCTGATGAATCTTGGCGGTATCCGCAATATGAAAAAACCTGCGGATATGCTCTTTGTTCTGGATACCAACAAAGAAGATATTGCCGTCCTTGAAGCCAGGAAAATCGGAATACCCGTAGCGGCAATCGTGGATACAAACAGTGATCCTGATAATATAGACTTTCCAATCCCCGCCAATGATGATGCAATCAAATCCGTTAAGGTTATTGTTGATAAAATCTCAGGCGAAATCAGAAAATCCACAGAAGCAATGCGTATTCAAAAGCAGAAAGAAGGACGGGATGAACCGACAAAATCCTCTGATGCTGCACCCAAAGAAGCACCCAAACGCCGCGTGGTAAAGAAAAAAACTGACGAAACTGCATAAAATGTGCGTTGGTAAACAAAAACAATAAATAATAAGGAACAGTAGATATGGCAAAAATATCAGCAGCTCTGGTAAAGGAGCTTCGCGAAAAGACCGGGGTCGGCATGATGGCATGCAAAAAAGCTCTTACTGAGGCTGAAGGCGATCTTGATCTTGCCGTGGAAAATCTTCGTAAACTGGGACAGGCTAAGGCGGAAAAACGTGCCGGCAGATCTGCCCAGGAAGGTCAGGTTTCCGCAGTTACTGATGAAACCTGCGGTATTATATTTCAGCTCAATTGTGAGACCGATTTTGTGACAAACAACAGTGATTTTTCCGGGTTTATCCCCCGGCTTCAGGATCTGTTCATTGAGAAGAAACCCGCTAATGCAGAGGAAGCACTTGCTCTGCCATTGGATAACGGAACCGTATCTGATGCCATCACTGACCTGGTTGCCAAGATTGGCGAAAAAATCACACTGGGAAGCTACACTCTTATTCCCGCCGGGGAAAATGAAGCTGTTTACTCCTATGTCCATAATAACGGCAAGGTAGGGGCCCTGGTCAAACTGAGCAGTTCCTCTGAAAACCTTCAAAGCGACGCAGCCGAAAAACTGGGCAAGGCACTGTGCATGCATATCGCTGCCTCTGCACCCCTGGCACTTGATCGTGACAGTATTCCCGCTGATATTATCACCAAGGAAAAGGAGATTTTTCGTGATCAGATCCTCAACGAGGGAAAACCTGAAGAGATCGCGGATAAAATTGTTATGGGCAAAATGAATAAATTCTTTAAACAGAATGCACTTCTTGAACAGGAATACATCCTTGCGGATAAGCAATCTGTAGAAAAAGCTGTCTCCGCTGAAGGGGATTATTCAATTACGGCATATGTACTTGTTCAGCTTGGTGAAAACAACGGGTAATGGACACACCGTATTTCAAGCGAATACTGCTTAAGTTGAGCGGAGAGGCCCTCGCCGGAAGTTCCGGCTACGGTGTATCGGCGGAAAACTTACAGTTTATATCGTCGGAAATAAAAGACGTATACAATGCCGGCCTGCAGGTCGGCATTGTTGTTGGCGGCGGAAATATTTTTCGCGGTGTAGCAGGTGAAGTGCAGGGCATTCAGCGAACCACGGGCGATACGGTAGGCATGCTCGCAACAACAATAAATTCCTTTATGATTAAGGACAGCCTCGAAAACGCCGGCGTACCTGCCGTTGTGCTTTCCGCTGTTCAGGCAGATAAAATAGCGGAGTTATTCACCGTGGATCGGGCGCTCAGCTCTATGAGCAGAGATACCGTAGTCATTATTGCCGGAGGAACCGGTAATCCATTTTTTACTACAGACTCAGCAGCTTCACTCCGATGTGCGGAGCTTTCGTGTGATGTGCTTTTTAAAGCAACCAAGGTTGACGGCATTTATACCAGTGACCCAATGAAGGATCCTCATGCTGAGAAAATACCCCGTCTTACCCATACACAGGCCCTGGAAATGAATCTGAAGATAATGGATGCTGCAGCATTTTCTCTCTGTCATGATAACGGCATACCAATACTGGTATTCAAAATGCTTGAAGCAGGCAATCTTATGAAGGCTGTTAATAATGAATCGATTGGTTCACTCGTAACGAAAGGTTAGATATTATGGTAGAACAAGCGCTTACGGAAGGTAAAGAAAAGATGAATAAGGCTTTGGAGAGCCTGAAAAAATCATTTCAAAAGCTTCGAACCGGTCGGGCGAATCCCGATATGCTCGAAGGAATAACCGTTGATTACTATGGATCAGCGACACCGATTAATCAGGTGGGAAATATATCTGTGCCCGAGGCGCGACTTATCACCATTCAGCCCTGGGACAAAACTATTCTCGGTGAAGTGGAAAAAGCAATATTTTCTTCGGAACTGGATCTGACTCCTCAGAACGACGGTAATATTATTCGCATACAGATCCCTGCCCTGACGGAAGATAAACGAAAAGAGCTTGCCAAGGAGTGCAAGTCCATGGGGGAAGATGCAAAAATATCAATACGAAATGCACGACGTGATTCAAACAACATCCTCAAAAAGGCTCTCAAAGATAAGGATATTAATGAAGATGAAGAAAAAGCAGCCCTGGATGATGTTCAGAAATTAACCGATGAGTATATCAAAAAAGTAGATGACGTGGTTACCATTAAAGAAAAAGATATAATGGAGATATAAGTTCACAGGCGCCGGAGGTATACCCCTTTGGCGCCTAAATGCTTTCATTATGATTACCTTTGATTTGTATGCTGAAGTCTATGATCTTCTCTTACAGATCCCCCGGGGAAAAGTTACCACATACGGAGCTCTTGCGCATGCTGTGGGAGATAAACGTGCCGCCCGTGCTGTGGGCACAATCCTTTCCGAAAACACTCACACCGATACGTATCCCTGTTATCGTGTTGTGTATTCATCGGGAGCTGTCGGTTCCTATCGTTTGGGGCGGGAAGAAAAAGAGCGGCGACTCCAAAAGGACGGGATTGAAATGTATGATCACACAATTAATCTTGAAAAATACGCCTTTACTGAGTTTTCCTCATCCTCCCCGCTGAAACAGCTGCACTCACAGATGATTTCCTTATCCCGGGAGGTGGACCAGCGGGATTTCACTGCAACTATTCAAACAGTCACGGGTATCGACACCGCCTACGGTACAGACGGCACCTCCTGCACGGCGGTGGTGACCTATAGCCTTGTCAGTAAAACACCCATATGTAAAAGCGTATATTTCTCAACTCCGCACTTTCCCTACATAAGCGGCTATCTTTCGTTCCGCGAAGGCCCACTGATACTGGCGGCCCTGAAAAACCACAACTGTACAGGCGATGTGCTGATGATTGATGGCAACGGTATTCTTCATCCCAACGGTTTGGGTCTGGCAAGCTTTGTGGGGGTACAGGCTGATATACCCACGGTGGGAGTCTCCAAAAGCAAAATCGGAGGAACTCTTACCGCTGATAATTACATTGATATAGGAAGAATTTCACACGCAGGATACACCTGCTACTCCTCACCCAAAATCCGCCGTCCCGTATATGTTTCCTGCGGCCATAAAATATCGCTTCACCAGGCGGTTGATCTGGTACAGACACTTTCCGTATATAAAGAACCTGAGCCTACGCGGCAGGCCCATAGGCTTGCGCGCAAGTCTATAAAAGAGCGGTGCACACCAAAGCCGTAAGTCCTGCAAGCATTTCAATTTTAATGATTTTTGCGGCCTGGGTAAACGAGCTCTGCGAAAAATACCACAGCCACAGTACATGGGCAGGAAGAACACCTACCACCAATACCACTGAATACAGCGGTATATACGACAGGGTAAAAAGGGGTAGAAACACCGATACACCGGACATGGCCCAGCCCAGAAATATCAGCGGCTGAAGAATATCCAGAGATATGGTTGCGGTGGTGGTAATTCCCACTGATTCATCCCCCTCTTTATCAGCAATATCCTTGATTATTTCCCGAACCAGATTCAAAAGAAATGCAATAACTGCAGGAATATACACGGGAGAAAACCGACCTCCCAAAGCTCCATAGAACAGCGTGTAGGCTATGAGTACCGATACGGTAATATTCCCGGCAAAGGGTGTGCCTTTGAGAAACAGGGAATACACAGTGAGAATGCACAGCGGAACCAGGGTGGCCAAAAAATACGTCGGGGATATACTGCCTGCGGCAATTAGAGCTGCCATAAAAAGAGCACCACATAATAATTTCGCATTTTTCAACGTCATATCACCCCGGGGAATCGGCCTGTCGGGATGACTGATACTATCGGTGTGACAATCAACAATATCATTGATGACATTTCCGAAACCGAGAGCACATGCTGCCGCACACAGGGCCAGAGGCACCGTAATGTCAAGCGGTTTTCCCGATAAGACAAAACCGATCAACACCCCCATGCTCCCCATAAGCACATTGGACGGACGTAGGATTTCAATAAAAGAAAGGTGTGTGTGTCTCATCTTCAGGAAAAAAACCGTTCCGCTGAGTCCACAGTCTGAGCCAGGAGTGTTGTTATAGTCATGGGACCGACTCCGCCCGGCACCGGCGTATATGCAGAACAGATATTTTCGCAGGCAGACAGCTCAACATCGCCGCATTTTTTATCGGGATGATACCCTGCGTCGATAATAACCGCGTCTTTTTTTATCCACTCACCCTTAATAAACCGGGGAATACCCACCGCACCGATTACAATATCAGCACGTGATATTTTATCAGCAAGATCATTCGTACGGGAATGGCAGATTGTTACCGTTGCATTTTGGGCAAGAAGCATCATGGCAAGAGGTTTTCCCAGGATCGGGCTGCGCCCCACAACAACAGCATCTTTTCCCTCTGTGGGAATAGCATAATGCGACATGATGCGCATAATCCCCGCAGGTGTTGCCGCTCCGTATGCTCCTTCGCCCATGGCCATCCTGCCAAAACCTTCACAGGTCAAACCGTCAACATCCTTTTCAAGTGCGATTCGGTCAAAGCATTTTCGCTCATCCACATGGGGCGGGACGGGATGCTGAAGCATAATTCCCCTGACAGAATCATCTTCATTGAGATCATCAATAATATCAAGAACCTCCTGAGTGGTGGTTTCCTCAGGAAGACTTATGCGACGGGATTCCATTCCGACCTTCTCGCAGGCGGCTCCTTTCATACGTACATAGGTTGCAGAGGCGGGATCAGTTCCTACAAGGATTGTCGCCAACGCCGGTGTAAAGCCCTTTTCACGCAAAGCTTTGGTGCGTCGTGTAAGATCATCTCGGATTTCCAGACTGAGTTTCTTTCCATCAAGTATCCGGGTCATAATACCTCCGTATTCAGTTATGCTACCATAAAATATAACAGGGATACGGCACGCACCAGTGTACCGAAGAGAAATAAGATATGAAAATGCAACACCAGGGTATATTTCTTCGCTTTTCAGTTTAAGTGAAGTGACAGGGTAGAAAAGGATGTATTCCAGAAAACAACCCGGGGATTGTGTATTTGTCTGTTGTGCACATCAATATAATAGACAGGATACGTATCCTCCTTTTTCACAATAAAGAAACGAAAAGAGGCGAGCTCCGTAAAAAACTGGCTGGAATTCCTGCGTGAGGAATAGGCAAAAGGCAGCCATTCCCCGGCAAAGTCAACGGGAATAACAACTCCCCTGCCGTCAATTGATTCCTTCACGGTATGAATTACCGTATCCAGCCCCGTGGAGCTGCAGCAATTACCGAAGACATCCTGGAGAAAAAACATTTTCTCCACTACATCTATTTCAAACCAATTAAAAAGATTGAGAACCTCCCCCTCCTGAGTTACATATTCAGCATTACGGCACGTATCAAGAATATCACCAAAATCCTGCGAATTCAAAGAAATTGAACGCATAGACAACCCCCCCGAAAATGGTTATACTGTGCAAGGTATACCAAATTACAAAAAAAAGCGGCATTTTCTTCCTCAAAAGCGTAAATATCAAAGATTACGAACAAAAAGAAAAGGAAATTTCCCACTCTTCCATGCTCAGGAAACTCTCTTCATACCGCATATGTTATATTATTCACAAAAGTTTTTTTGACTAAAGGTCCGAAACCACATGAATGTAAAAGATTTGTATGATATAAAAATACTTACGTCATTCTTCCCTGTACCGGCAGAAATACGGGAAGAAAAGATTGACGGAGTAATTGTCTCCGAGCTGATGAGTGATGTTTTAACCATCGACCATGACAATCTTTTGCTCATAACCAGCCTTTGTTCTGAACAAGCCCTGACCACGGCACATATTATCGGCGCCGTGGCGGTCATAATATCATCGGGAAAAGAGGTCTCACCCCGAATAATTGCCCTTGCCCGTGAATCAGAAATAGCACTCTTTACCACATCGTTACGAAATTTTGATATTTCAGTTTTCCTGTGCAGTTTGCATCCTGAAATTCAAAGGCAGGTCGACAATGGGTGATATGCGGTTTAATCAGACTGAATCGCTTGTTGTTCGCGAATTAATAACCCGGCTTCGCGTCTCAAATGTGATGTCAAGTGAGATTCATTCCGTCAGGACTACAGACAGCCTTCGTGCCATTCAGAATTTGATGAAGGAAAAACGTGTTTCCGGGGTACCTGTTCGGGATGACAATTGGCATTTGCTGGGTATAGTTACCGTAGATGATATTATTACCGCCCTGGACAATTCCTATATCGATAAAAGTGCCCGTGATTATATGACAGAGGATGTAATCTCTCTTCAGGATGACTATCCCCTGGCAGTTGCCATTTCATATTTTGAAAAATACCCCTTTCGCCGGTATCCCGTTGTCAACAACAACAATAAGCTTGTGGGCATAATTTCCGGACGTGATATACTCAGCAGTCTTCTATTTGAGATCAATAATGAGGTGGACAAACTGGAAGAAATGCTTCCTGAGAAAAATCTCAAAAGCTCTGAATACTACTATAAGAAATTTCATATTGAAAAACTCAATATGGCGGAAGCGGGAAAAGCATCCACGGAAATAAAAAACTTCTGCAAACGCAACAATTTCTCCCGAAAATTTATCCGCCGTGTGGGTGTTGCCGCCTTTGAACTGGAAATAAATATGGTGGTCCATTCTCAGGGTGGTTCGTTGACAATAGTCAAGGAGAATGACTATATTCAGTTAGCGGCAAAGGATACCGGACCCGGCATAGAAGATGTCAACAAAGCCATGGAAGCTGGTTTCTCCACGGCCAATGAATGGGTCAGATCCTATGGTTTTGGAGCCGGCATGGGCCTGCCCAATATCAAACGGGTCAGTGACAGCTTTCATATTGAATCAACAAAAGCGGGTACGAAAGTACAGGTTACCTTTAACATAGAGTGAGGACTCCATGGATCTACGACTCCTTGAAACCATTCCGGAACTTGACATTGTCTGCAATAACACCCGGGATGCACAGATTGTTGCCGGTTACACTTCGGATCTTCTCAGTGATGTCATGGCTAACGCTGAGGAAGATTCTGTTCTCGTCACAATTCAGGCACATAAGAACAGTATTGCCGTTGCCTCCATTGCGGGAATTAACGCCATAGTATTCTGTAACGGGCGCACAGTTGATGATGAAATGATAGAGGCTGCTGAAGAAGCTGAAATAGCACTCTTCCAAACAACACAGAATCAATTTGACACCACACTGCTCATCGGCAATTTCCTGAAAAACGGAGCGTAGCCATGGGAATCGCTTTAATCACCGGTGCATCTTCGGGGCTTGGACGTCAATTTGCCCTGCAGCTTGACGGGGAAGGACTTTCTGAGATATGGCTTATTGCCCGGCGGAAAGAACGTCTGCAGGAGGTGGCTGCACAATGCAAAACCCCCACCCGAATTATTCAGTGTGACCTTCTGAAGAAAGAAGAGATTGACAGCAAAATAACCACTCTCCTGCGTACAGAAAAACCGCCAATTTCCCATGTGGTCAACAATGCAGGATTTGGCAAGGTCGGGCTTTTTGCAGATATCGGGCAAAAGGAACAGGTGGACATGATTACGCTTAATTGCGCTGCCCTCACCCATATCAGCCACATTACCATCCCCTACATGGAGCACAACAGTATATTTTTTCAGGTTTCCTCCGCAGCATCCTTTGCTCCCCTGGGTGGCTTTGCGGTTTATGCGGCAACCAAAGCCTTTGTAACAAGCTTCTCCATAGCCCTTGCAGCAGAATTAAAAGATCAGCACATACATTCCATTGCCGTATGCCCCGGCCCCACGGATACGGAATTTTCCAAAACAGCTCACGGAAAAAACAGAACAGCCCCCCTCTTTGAATCCAAATATTCTGCAGAAAAAGTTATAGCCGCGGCACTCAAAGACAGTCGGAAGAAAAAATTCCGCTCCATATACGGACGCAAAGAAAAATTCCTGCATCGCCTGAGCTCCGTGCTTGGCGATTATTCCATTGCCCGCATGGCACTGAAAAAAACCGTGCCGGGAAAATAACACAGCCCACGGCCCGATCTGCGCAGTAATGACTATTGCACAAAAGAGAATCAGGTATTATTTTTGACAAAACAACTGAAACCAAACAAAATAACAAAAGAGGTATCATGGCTGTACAACGAGTCGCATTGCTTACCGCAGGAGGCCTTGCCCCCTGTCTTTCCTCCGCCGTCGGCGGGCTTATTGAGCGGTATACAGAAATCGCTCCTGACGTAGAAATAATTGCCTACCGTAGCGGCTACAAAGGCCTGCTTCAAGGTGACTATTTCACCGTCACATCCGAAACCCGGGAAAATGCCCGTTTTTTTCACGAACACGGAGGAAGCCCTATCGGCAACAGCCGGGTAAAATTAACCAATGTTGATGACTGCATAAAACGCGGTCTGGTATCCCAGGGAGACAACCCGCTTGAAGTTGCGGCAAAACAACTGACAGCTGACGGTGTGGATGTATTGCACACCATCGGAGGAGATGATACAAACACCACCGCTGCTGATCTGGCACAGTATCTCAAAGAAAATGATTATGACCTGACTGTGGTAGGTCTGCCCAAAACAATCGACAACGATGTATTTCCCATTAAACAATCCCTTGGTGCCTGGACTGCGGCAGAACAGGGAGCACGTTTTTTTGCAAACGTGGTTTCTGAACACGATGCCAATCCCCGTATGCTTATTATTCATGAAGTTATGGGGCGTAATTGCGGATGGCTTACCGCGCAAACTGCCGTGGAGTATCGCAGCATTCTGAAAAACCAGAATTTTGTTCCTTCCCTGGGTCTCACACAGGAGGGACGTGATGTCCATGCCGTATTTGTTCCCGAAATGGATATTAATCTGAAAGCAGAAGCGAAACGACTGAAAAAGATCATGGACTCCCACGACAGTGTCAACCTCTTCATTTCCGAAGGAGCCGGTGTGGAGTCAATTATACAGGAAAAGGAATCCCGGGGCGAACAGGTTGAACGCGATGCCTTTGGTCATGTAAAGCTTGATACCATCAATCCCGGAAAATGGTTTGGCAATCAATTTGCTGAAATGCTTGGTGCTGAGAAAGTACTGGTGCAGAAATCAGGATATTATTCCCGGGCTGCGGCGGCAAACAAACGCGATCTTAATCTTATTAAGAGCTGCACTGACCTTGCCGTAGAATGCGCCATGGCGGGCGTAAGCGGTGTTATCGGTCACGATGAAGATAATCACAATATTCTTCGCGCGATAGAGTTTAAGCGGATTGCCGGAGGAAAGCCCTTCGATATTGACGCAGAATGGTTCGAGTCTTTACTCAAAGACATTAATCAGAAAAAAGGAAAAAAACTCGACACCAGTCATTAAAGATATGGTACAGGAGCTGTCTTTTCCGGACAGCTCCATGTGTGAGCATTCCACAGACCCATCCTGCATCGTATTCCGTAGACTGAATAGCTGTGGCGGGATTTCAGAACACACTCACCGCAACACTGCAAAACTAAGTACCAGTCAGGCTGGCTGCAGTACAGGCAATAATACATAGCATTTCGGTTATTTTCTGTTCATCTGTGGCTGCAGAATAATTATGTTCCTAGGCAAAAGCATATCCCGGGAAACCATATCATACATATGTATACGGACAAAGAATGCTTCCTATCCCATGGTAATACAATTTCGTCCCCGCGATTTGCTTTGATACATCAGATAATCAGCCCGGGAAATAATACGGGCACTGTCATCGGTTCCGGTGATAATTGTGGCACCGACAGATACAGTCACCCTCAGTTTTCGGCCACCCTGCTTTACCGGAGAATTCTGCACCTGGCATCGAAGACGTTCTGCAAGGCTGCGAAGATTCTCCGGCGTAATATTGCGTATAATCCCAACAAATTCCTCACCTCCCCATCTGCCATACAAATCAAAGCGCCGACAGCATGAAATAAAAAGACCGGCCACATGGCGCAGCACCGAATCCCCCACCACATGACCATAGGTATCATTAACGGCTTTGAAGTGATCAATATCAATAAATAAAACTCCAAAGGGCATATCAAACCGACGCTTTTCATCTATGCGGCTGATCAGTTCCCGCTCAATGTAATTTCGATTGGCAAGCTGAGTCAGCGGATCAAGAAGGGCCAGTTGCTCAAGCTCCCTGAGACGAAGGCGCGTCGCTTCAATATCGGCAATATCAGAAAACAGCTGTGTTCCTCCGGTTATTTTTCCCGCTTCATCCACAAGAGGAGTGGTTCGCACAGAAATTGAGACGCGATGTCCCGCCTTATGGGTCATATACAACTCCATCTCCCGGCCATTTCGATCATTCATAGACTCAATCAGGGGACAGACTTCATCACAGAGTCTTTTCCCCTCATTGTCAATATGATCTATGGTTTCACAGCAGGGCCGCCCCACCATTTCATCAGCGGTATAGCCGGATATCTTTTCTGCTGCTTTATTCCAATAGGTTATACGCCTATGGGCATTAACGGCAAACAATCCATCATGCAGGGACTCAACAATCTTTTCATAATCACGTTTTCGCAATCCATAAAGCACCGTA
>JBNJEI010000037.1:0-23473 GCA_051745755.1 Fibrobacterota bacterium | reverse complement strand
TGTGCGGTAATAGCCCGGTAATGACGAAAAAGAGCGGGGCTGTGATGCACGGAGCGGGGATATGCCTTCTGGAGTATATCAAAGGCTTTGGGGAGCTTGTAGAAGGGGATTTTCATATGCACATGGTGCGGAGTATGGACATAGATATTATGGAGAAAGAAATTGTACCATCGGGGAACCGTAAAGCTCATGGTACCTTCGATCTGTCCCGTAAAGGATGTCCATTCCCGTGAGGGCTGCCAGGCAATTTCAGGATTGATATGCTGAACATATACTGTAAATCCCATGATGTAATTCCATATAATAAAGGGAATTCCGAAGACCCGGAAAAAGGTCCAGATACCTGCGGAAAGGGAGTAGCCCTCCGGTGTCTGTCCGCCGAACGCTACCGTGCCCGCCGTGACAGCCATCAGAAACAGTATAATAATATTTTTGTCCCGTTGCGCATTCTTCTGCGGTGCCGTAAAAAGGAGCATTCCCTTAAACCAGGTTTCCCAGAAATAATAGGGGCCGGCTCCCAGGGGAGACCAGCAGAACCGGTGCCAGAGTTTTTTCGGCAGGGAGTATGTTTTGTATTCCTCGGGGGAGACAGGGTGCCAGATAAAATCTGCCTTGATCTTTACCGTATGACCGTGGTGGATTCTGTTATGTCCGTACACCCATTGATGAAAGGCGTGGAGCGAGGGCAGCATGGCAAGCTGTCCGACAATATAATTACGGCGGGGATCAGAAAACAGCGAGCCGTGGGCGGCATCGTGGCCCAGAATAAAAAGCCCGCTGATAACAAGGCCCGCGGCAATCCACAGGGGAATAAGCAAAAAAATGGAGTGAGTATGCCACAGGAGAGTTACTATACCTATATAGAAGAATATATCCCGTAAAAGATACAGGAAACTTGTTGTTTCATTGGGTGTCATCAGATCCGGGGTCAGATGCGTTCGTGCTTCCCGCAGTTTTGCGTGTTTTCCCTGTCCTGCCATGGGGCCTCCATTGGTATGTTTTATATAAAAATATATTCCCTGAAGGATTATGGGTTTAAATTTTATATAATTGGTAGAGATTGTTGTTTTTTTTATTCCCATATCTCACTGATATCATACCTGTAATTCATATCTCCTGAAACCGCAGCGGGGTAGCATTTTTTAATTTGCAAAACAGAAATATGTATTGTTCCTGCCGTAGAATCAGGGTATACTGTTTTTATACTTTTTCCTGTGAGGTTTTGTATGAAAAAAAAATGGTACGGTGTACGGGTGTGTTTTTTTGTAGTTCTTGTGGTCTCCCTGATTTTTGGGGCGGAATGGACTGTTAATGTGGAAGAAAATTTTGACGATGGTGAGGATTTTAACAGCCTTGCCTTTGGAAACGGGATACATATTGCTGTGGGGAATTCCGGTTGGGCCCACAGTTCAACAGACGGTGAGAACTGGGCACCGCTCTTTATGTACTCTGAGGATACTCCGGAGTATGACATGGCGTCACTGCAGGATGTTATCTGGACCGGGAGTCAGTTTGTTGCTGTGGGCTCACGCAGTACGGTGTTTACCTCGGAGGACGGAGTGGAATGGACGGATATGAGTGAGAATATCAGTACAAATGATGTGTATTTTCGAGCTGTAGCCTACAATCAGGAGCGCTTTGCAGCGGTGGGGATGTCCGCTGCTGATGAGCGGATACCCGAAATTTACACCTCGGAGGACGGGGTTTCATGGGAGCCCCTGGAAACTCTTCCCGCCGGGGAGTATACCGAAATCAATGACGTTATGTGGGATGCGGACCTGGCACAGTTTGTCGCTGTGGGGGACAATGGAGGTATTCTTACATCTTCCGACGGCCTTGAGTGGGAATATGCCGCAACATCTTCTGCGGCAACACATTACGCAGTTATTCGGGACCACGGCATGTATATCGTCGGCGGCGGCCTGGATGGTGATGCATCGGTATATACCTCTGCAAACGGAGCTGAATGGGAGATGCGGGAAGTTCCGCGTCTTGATGGGTATTTTTCTTCCCCCATACGCGGGCTTATTTCCGTTGAGGGTGAAATACATGGGTTTTCGTATTATTCATTTATGAGCGAAGACGGTATAACCTGGACTATCAGCGATGATATTGATGCGGCTTCAGGAGGATGGCGTTTTAATGCTGCCCTTCACAATGGAGAGCGTATTATTATTGCGGGTGAAGCATCCATGGTTATGAGTACGCAAAAACTGGTGGGAAGCATAGAATCGGGAGAAAACACGGGGAAAATTGAAGATTTTGTTCATATCAAAACTATCCGCAGGGCAGAGCAGCTGCACATAACCTATGATCTGGCCGCGCCGGCACAGCAGCTGACCGTGCAGATCTTTACTCCGACGGGTAAGAGTGTGCATAGAAAGAATTATCACAGGGTGCAGCAGGGTACACAGGAAGTGGTTGTGAATGCTCTTTCACCGGGAACCTATATCCTTCGTATAGATGACGGCACACGTCATATGTCGGTTCCGCTGGTTATGCATTCTTTGTAATTGATATCCACAATTTTTGCAGTAGTAACCATAAAGACGGAGCGGCCTGCTCCGTCTTTATTACGTGTTATGTGAATCCGGAGCAGTATGAGTGATTGCTTTTTGGCAGGGAGGACGGGCATACAAAATTTTTTGCGGTCTGCGGGGGATTGCAGGTATGGCAGTATCTTTGCAAATATGGGTGAGGAAGAGAACTCTGGACCGGGGAAGCGAACATAACATCCTTCTCTCTTTTCCCGGGGGAGTATTGCTTCCCCCACGTATCTGAACAATTATCCGGCTGCAAAGTCCGCATGGAACATGTATGCCGGTATTACGCGGGGCGGTTTTTATGATCGGTGCGCAGGTCCTGAATACCGGTGTTGGAGGGTCTGTCCTGATCTGTCGGTGATTCTGTGCACTCCGGAGAGACCGTGGTGAAAGTCGCCGAGGGTATCAGTTACGGTACAATGTGATAGGAATGTACTAATTATTGTGCCGTATAAAATGTACCACCGCTGAATTCAGAATGCCTAAGGCCACAGCCCGGAATCTCTCATTTCAGAAAATACGTTTGCACACAGAGTGCATTGATTTTTTAAATTCCCTGTAGAGATCACTCTTTTCTATGACGATATGTTGTGTTGCTGCTTCAGAAATCATAAGGTTTGCGGGGAGGGAGAAATCTTCAATGATCCAGTTGTGTCTGTCCCGGTCTGTATTTCGTGAAAGGCCGATGGATTCTTCCACCTTTTCCCGGTAGTCTCCCGGGCGGTTGCAATAGGTATAGATTGTTTTTCCCAGGGCAGCCCCGGCGCCGATCTCAAAAGCCGTTCCGTCATCAACGCCGGCTCCGCGAAAGGGGGTTATATCCGCAAGTATAATCTGGCAGCGATGAATATGAGCCATATTTTCCGCATAAATATCCTGGGCATCCGCCAGTTCAGTGTTTCCGTCTCCGGGAATAAGCGGTGTAAATTTGAATTTTTTCCCCAGGTTTTTAATGACTGGAATAAAAGATGTATAGCGGGGGTGAAAAACCAGAGGGCCGGCAAAATACACTGTTTTCATGGATATACCTTATGGTTTATAGGTTGCGCGCTCTTTCTTTTCCAGAGCTGCGTAGGTTGCAAAGGCTTTTTCCGCACGGCGATGAAATCCCGGTACGGATTTTTTCGGGGAAATATTGTATATCTCTGAACGGCTGATCCATTGAAAATCCGTATAGACAAAGGGGTCCAGACTGTCCTTTGATACCTGCTGTTTCTGTACCCGTGCAAGAAACATAATCCCCGGAATGGTCAAACGTTCCCTGTCCATACTGAAGGAATAGGTGGCAATAGGAGGGAATTCGCCGTCGATGGGAAGAAGATCAATGCCGAAATCATCACCATAGCCTTCTTTGAGAGAGGTTTCGATGGTGGTATACATCTGCAGAGAACTGCATCCGAAATCCCATTTTCCTTCACTTCGGTTCAGTCCCACAAGGAGTTCCTTTTTTTCGTTGATACACAGGGCAACAAGGTGAAGCTCGGAAAGGCGTTCCATGGGAATGGAGAAATCCGTATCCTCATGGCGGTTTTTCCTGTGTTTTTCCATACCTTCACACAGCAGTGTCAGTTCGCTTTGACGAAAAAGATCGGTAAAAACCTTCTGCAGGTCGCCGATATTTGTGTGTGCGGCGATCCTGTTCTCCAGAATATTTGCCGCCAGGGCAGAGGTGTATTTTTCATCGTAGAGAAACATTTTGTCCGGCCTGTCCCAAAATTCATGATACCACACAATGGGATATCTGCGGCCGTTCCATACCCCCTTGAGCTTTTCGTATGCGGCAATTCGCAGATTTTTCTCAAGGGCCGCAGATGCAGTGGTGTTCGTTTCCGCTGTTAACAATGCGGCAAGGCGTGCCCCAACCACAAGCTTTCCCTGATTTGCAAAGGAACCCAAACGAAACCCCGTGTCGATATGCGGACCAAGGAAATCAAGAACGATCTCACCATTTTTTACACTTTTTACCAGGTAATTGATTTCTTCAGAATCCGATGTAAAATCACGCTGCTCCCGCATATAGGCTGCCCATACCACGGATTTGACCGAGAGTATTCCCTTTGTTTTGCTGTTTTCATTGATAAAGGCAATGGACTTCTGCATAATGGAAAAGACCTTTTGCGGTGCTTCGGAAAGCTCGGACCTGTCTTTGACGGGCATATAAAAAAGAATTTCATCTCCCACCATTTTCCAGTCCCGGCAGGTGGGGAAATAGCTTTTCGTCTTGAGGCGGCAATAGTCAAAAAACCGGTTAAAAAGCGGCGGCCAGTGAGGGTCATGAAGCTTGAATGAGGTGGAGTTTACCAGATCAAATGATATGAACAGGTAGGTGCCGCTGAGATTCTTTACCATAGGATTTGTATTCATGTCCAATGCCTCTTTGGGCTGTAATGCCCGTGGAAATGTTTGGCTCCACTGTTAAAAATATATGTCCCCGCTCTTTATTATACAGTGGAAAAATGAAAAAAAATATATTTACAGGCTCGGCGGAGATTATTTTTTAAACATATGTTTTAAACAGGCGTTCAATATGGCGGTTGATACACGGAAAAAGATACTGGCGGCGGCGGATACAGTTTTCTGCAGTGAAGGGTATAGCAAAACCACCCTGCGCATGATCAGTGCAGCTGCTGATGTGCACGTTTCTCTTATCAACTACCATTTCGGTTCCAAGAAAAACCTCTACAAGATGGTGGCGGCACACTATTTTTCACGTATGAAGGATTCCTTTATCCATGTCCTGGAGGAAAAGACCCATATTCTGGGAAAAATTGAAGCCTTTATCCGGGTCCATTATGATTTTGTGACCGCCAAAGGCTGTAATCACCGCCGTATGCTCACGGAATTTCATATTTCGCAGGAGATTATTTCTGAGTGCATTCAGGATGGGACCGTGGAGGGGTTTGACTTTCTCCATGAGCTCTTAGTTACGGATATTGAACGCGGTGCAGCGGCGGGGGAAATCCGTCAGGTTTCACCGGTTCATCTTATTATAAATATTATCAGTATGAACATATTTTACAGCGTTGCGGGCAAACAGCTTCTTTTGCCTTTTAATTCAGCTGTGGACTGTGTACGTTTTGAAGAAACACGTGTTGATGAGATTGTGGATCTTGTTATTACGGGACTGCTCCCAAACAAAAAGGACGATGAATAATGGTAACCCTGAAACAATTATTACTGAAACTTAAAGCACATGTACTGCCCCTGGGTATTATCTGTGCATCCCTGGTGTTTTTCTTTGTCATGGTGGCTACGCGGCCGTCGCCGCCCTCGCGGGAACGGGTGGAACATATTCCTGAGGTGCCGGTTACAACCTTTGAAAAGATTCAGGCTCCACTTAGACTGCGACAGCAGGGGGTAACACAGTCGCGGAGACAGGTGGAAATAATTCCCCGGGTTTCCGGAGAGATTATCTATGTGAATCCCAAGGTTGAAACCGGTGTACCCATCGGGAAGGGGGAGGTGCTTTTTCGTATTGATCCCCGTGATTATGAGCTGAATCTGGCGGGGGCGCAAAGTCAGCTGAAGAGTGCCCGCATGCAGCTGCGTATGGAAGAGGAAGAGCAGGATATCGCGCGTCGTCAATGGGATTTATATCAAAATCGAAACCCCGAAGCAACAGCGGGGGAACTGACCCTGCGTACACCCCAGCTGGAGCAGGCCCGCGCATCCTATGAAGCTGCAGAGGCAACGGTGCAGCAGGCACAGCTCAATCTGGAACGAACAGTTATCCGTGCTCCTTTTGCCGCTGTTTCCCGCGGGGCAAATGCCGATGTGGGTCAATTTGTATCCGGATCCTCCCTGGCCACCATTCAGGGTACGGAGTATGGGCATATTCCGGTGAATATTTCAAGCCATAGCGCTGAAATCCTGGGGCTTGAAAAAGAAGACAGTGTGCAGATATATTTTCATAAAACCGATTCCACTGCTAAGCGTACAGGAAGCGTTGCCGGGGTGTCCCGTACCCTGGACAGGGAAAGCAATACCAGAGAGGTGCTTATTGAGCTTACAGATCCGCTTGGGCTGAAGGGAGGAGAGGAAATTCTTATGGGACGTTTTGTCTCTGTCGAATTTACCTCCCGCGCGGTTGATTCATACTATCGCATTCCCCGTAACGCTGTTTTTGAAGGGGATATGATTCGTGTGGTGGAAGAAGGTCGGCTGCAGTTTCGTCCGGTTACAATCGCGCATTGGGATGGTAATGATGCCCTTGTGACAGAGGGGATTTCCCCGGAGGATTCAGTTGTCATCGGGGCAATGGATATAACTATTGAAGGTATGGAGCTTAAGGCGGTACAGCAATGAACAAATGGATCGACTGGATGGCCGAAAACCACGTGACGGCAAACCTTCTAATGCTCCTGATTATCCTCGGGGGAATTGTGGGTTTTTTTCGTGTCCCCCGGGAGGTGTTTCCCACAACGGAGATTCCGGTTATAACCGTGTCTGTTGTCTATCCGGGAGCTTCTCCGGATAAAATTGAGCAGTCCCTGGTGACAAATTTTGAAGACGCATTTACGGGACTGAGCGGCGTGCGGCGTATTACCAGCGTTTCCTCCGAGGGGGTGGGAACAATTTGGCTTGAGCTTGAGGATAATGTTTCCAGTGATGATGTCCGCAGTGATGTGAATACGGCTATTGACCGCATTGAAAATATACCCGAAGATGCCCGTGAGCCCACGGTGTCTGTTATGGAAATTGAGTTGCCTGTCATGCGTCTCGGGATTTTTGGCGATGTAAGTGAACGGGAACTCAAGGAGTTGGGTGAGGAAATGCAGCAGGAGCTGCGGGCCCGCAGTGATATATCCAGGGTAAATCTTTTTGGAACCCGCAATTATGAAATCTCCCTGGAGGTTTCTCCCGAAGCCCTTGAAAAATACAGCCTTACCTTTGCCGATATTGAACGGGCCGTAAAAAGCAGCAGTCTTGATATGCCTGGCGGTACGATTTCTTCCTCTGAAGGGGAAATTACCCTGCGTACCCGGAATCTGGCCGAAGCCGCCTATGAATTTGAATCCATTCCTGTTCGCTCCTGGCCGGACGGCCGGACTGTCACCATTAACGATGTGGGTACTGTGCGTGACGGTTTTGAAGACGAAAATCTCTATACCGGGTTTAATGGGAAAGAGGGGGCTTTGCTTGTTGTTTCCCGCGTGGGTGATCAAAGCGCCCTTGTTATTGCGGAATCGGTAAAGGAGTACATTGCTGACAAGAAAGATAAGTTACCCGCGGGAGTGGATATTATTGTTTGGGAAGATTATTCCGAAATTCTTCAGGACCGCATCGGACTTCTTATGAAAAACGGTTTTCTGGGCATTATTCTTGTGCTTCTTGTGCTGGGTGTGTTCCTGGATATCCGCCTTTCCTTCTGGGTTGCCATGGGAATGTTTCTTTCCTTTATGGGCGGTCTCTGGGCTATGACGTTTTTTGATGTATCTATCAATGTAATCTCTCTTTTCGGTTTTATCATGGTTCTGGGTATTGTGGTGGATGATGCCATTGTCATCGGGGAGAGCGTTTTTTCTATGCGGGAACGGGGAGAGATGCCTCTTGAGGCGTCGCGAAAGGGGGCAAAAATCCTGGCTGTTCCCGTGGTGTTTGCCGTGCTTACCACGGTGGCCACCTTTTCACCCCTCCTTTTTATAGAGGGGGTTTCGGGACGGGTGATGTATGCGGTTCCCGTGGTGGTTATTTCCGTTCTTCTGTTTTCCCTGTTCGAATCCCTCTTTATTCTTCCGGCACATCTCTCCTCTCTGAAACAGGAAAGCAGTAATGGTATCCTGCGGGCTTCCCAGAATCTGAGCAGGACCATGGATGCAAAACTGAAGGTCTTTGTTGAGAAGTGGTATATTCCGCTTCTGCAAAAATCAATGGCGGTTCCGTCTTTGGTAATAGCCCTTTCTGCAGCGGTGCTGATTTTCTTTATTGCCCTTCTTGCAGGTGGACGCATAGATGTACAGCCCGGCATGGGGAATTCCGAGGGAAACAGTCTGCGTGTTTTTCTCAATATGCCCCGGGGAACCGCTCTTGAGACAACTCGGGATATGACAGACAGTATTCTACACCGCCTTGACATGGTTCATGAAGATCTGCTTTCTGAGAATACTGAGAAATATTCCGATTTTTATACCCATGCTCTGGTGAGTATCGGTGAGCAGCCGAGTAAGCAGAATGTGGGGAATGATCCCGCCCTTGCTGAGGTCAATATCCTTTTTCCCGTTGGAGATGAGCGGGGATATTCTCTGGAGATGGTACAGAATCGTCTCAGGGAACAGACTCTTGATTTGCAGGGATATGAGGATCTTCAGTTTTCCAGTACCATGCAGGAGGAACAGGATGATATCAGTATCAGCCTGTCTTATTCCGATGAAGAAGGTCTTCAGCGTGCTGTTTCCCGTCTTGAGGATACCCTGTCCTATTATGACGGGGTCTATGATATTGCCACTGATTTTGAACCGGGACGGGAGGAGATTGCCTTCAGCCTTACGCCTCGCGGAAGAAGCCTGGGGCTGACCACCGCGGATATTGCACAGCAGGTACGTACCGCATTTTACGGGAATGAAATACTGCGTGTCCAGCGGGGCAACCACGATATACCGCTCATGCTGCGATATCCCCGCCGGGCGGGATCAGAGCTTGAAACAGTCTACACAATGGATGTTCGTACCCCGGCCGGCGCCCTGATTCCTCTTCGGGATGCGGCGGATATTACAACCCGTACAGGATATTCGGATATCAACCGTGTTAATCAGAATCGTGTTATCACCCTGACAGCTGCCGTGGATCCGGATATCAGCAATTCCTCGCGGGTAAGTAATGATCTTATCGCGTATATTCAGGGGGATATGCAGAATGACTTCCCCGGTCTTCAGCATATTATCGGTGGACAGCAGGAGGATGCCCAGCGCAGCCTGGCGTCTCTTGGCATAGCCTTTATCGTGGCGCTCTTTGTGGTGTATATGCTTCTTGCCATTCCTTTTAAATCATATCTGGAACCTCTTATTATTATGTGTGCCATACCCTTTGGCGCCATTGGTGCGTTTATCGGGCATATTCTGCTGGGGTATGACCTCCAGTTTATGAGTGTCTTCGGAATCGTGGCTCTTTCCGGGGTAGTGGTAAATGACTCCCTTGTCTTTGTCAACCACGTGAATCGTCAGACATGCCGGGGGGTATCCATTCGGGAGGCCATTGTATCTGCGGGACGTGAGCGGTTCCGTCCCATTATGCTTACCACCCTGACAACCTTTGCGGGGCTTCTTCCCATGCTGTTTGAAACCAGTTTTCAGGCACGTATGCTTATTCCCATGGCAATCAGTCTCGGTGTGGGTATTCTCTTTGCTTCGGCCATTACCCTCATATTGGTACCGGCCTTTCTTATTCTGCTTGACTGGTTTCGCCGGTTTTTTAATATTCCCCGGGATTGCTCCATGGAGGCTTCTGATGCGTAAATATAGTGCAATGATTTTGCTTTTTCAGTTTTTTATTGCCTGTTCCCTTGCGCCTCCTGCGCAGGAGGCGGAGACGGATTTTACCATCCCCGATGAAGCGGTGTATTATGAAGAGGCGGAGTATGTTCTGTCCCGGGATGAGCTGTTTACCGATGAATGGTGGAAAAAATTCAACGATTCCCTTCTAAACCGTATTGTGGACAGGATTATCACCAATAATCTGGATATACAGGTGGCGCAGAAAAATATTGATATGCTCCATATTCAGCTGCGGGGTGTGGAATCAAATCTTTTTCCGTCAGCCTCGGCTCAACTGGGATACAGCCGCGGTCAACAGCTACAGCCGTCCTTTTCCCCCACGGAGGGTATGACGGAAGAGATGGAGGATTTTGAAACCTTTTCAACGGGTATTGATATCTCCTATCTTCTTGATATTACCGGCCGGGTGCGTCTGGGCCGTCAGGCTTTTAATGAAAATATTCACGCCCGTCAGGCAGAGGTTCGCAATCTGTACGGCTCATTGATTATGCAGGGTATTATTCAGTGGTATACCTATATTTCAGCTCTGGAACGCCTTGAGCTGGCCCGGGATCAGTATTCCTATGCTGTGGAGCAGGAGGAAATTCAGGAGATGCGGTATACTGCCGGTCTGGGAAGTATGCTGGAATATGAACAGGCCGTAAATGCCCGGTATGCAGCAGAAAACCGGGTGCGTACGGTGAAGCAGGAGCGGGATCTGGCCAAAATCAATCTCTCCGTTCTTATGGGATCGTATCCGGGCAGTCTGTTTACTGATGAAACACCTGCAGTTTCGGATATCACACTCCCCGATGTTCCTGCAGTTCTTCCCTCTGAGCAAATCAAAACCCGTCCCGATGTTGTGGCTGCACTTCACTCTATTGAAAAGGCCCGGCTGGAAATAGGTGTGGCCCGGGCGGATTTTTTCCCCTCCCTGACCCTGTCTGCGTCTGTCTCCAACCGTACCGAGAGTTTTTCTGATCTTTTCAGTATCAGTGATTTTGCCCGTTCCATAGGTGGGCAAATGGCGCAGACCCTTTTTAAGGGAGGGGAGATACGGAGCAATGTCTCGGGAAAAGAGGCCGCCTATGCCCAGGCGATTCTTTCCTATCGGAATACGGTGCTCAAGGCTCTCAAAGATGTGGAGAGTGCATTGGTGCGGCTTCACAGTACGGAGGAGAACTACACTATCGTAGAGGGGCAGTACGAATCTCTGTCATCAGTGTATGAAGAAATGAGGACACGGTATATGCAGGGTATTGTTCCCTATGAGCGCTATATTGACAGCCGGGAATCTCTGATTGAAATGGATATGGCACGTATGCAGCTTTTTATGGGCAGAATCTCTTCCCGGTTGGAGCTTATTCATTCCTTCGGGGGTCTGTGGTAGCTGTTTTTTTGATTATTTACGCAGTACTGCTTTTTTATTCTGCGCATAATGTATTATTACTATATAAAGAAGGTAGTGTTTAAAGGTTTTGCTGCGAAATTTAATCAAGGAGGGCCCATGCCTGTTTACAGTGATAATTCCTATGCCATAGGAAACACACCGCTTGTGCAACTCAATTCCATCACCAAAAATGCCCATGCCCGGGTATTGGCAAAAATTGAAGGGAGGAATCCCGCCTATTCCGTGAAATGCCGTATTGGAGCGAATATGATCTGGGATGCCGAGGAAAAGGGACTTCTCAAACCCGGCGGCACAATTGTTGAGCCCACCAGCGGGAATACGGGTATTGCCCTTGCCTATGTGGCCGCCGCCCGGGGATATAAACTGATACTGACCATGCCCGATACCATGAGTATTGAACGGCGGCGGGTGCTTGCGGCCTTTGGAGCCCGCCTTGAGCTTACTCCGGGTTCGGGAGGGATGAAGGCGGCCATAGAAAAGGCGGAGGAGATCGCCGCTGCGGGGGATGATTATTTTCTGCCCCAACAGTTTAAAAACCCCGCAAATCCCGCTGTGCATGAAAAAACCACGGGGCCTGAGATCTGGAATGATACCGAGGGTGATGTGGATATATTTGTGGCCGGTGTGGGAACGGGCGGAACTATATCGGGGGTCTCTGCATATTTTAAGAATGAAAAAAAGAAGGCCATTCATTCTGTGGCTGTTGAGCCTGAAGACAGTCCGGTCATAGGCCAGACCCTTGCGGGTGAAAAACTGCGTCCAGGTCCTCATAAAATACAGGGTATTGGGGCGGGTTTTATTCCCGATACCCTTGATCTTTCTCTTGTAGACAGCGTGGAAACCGTATCCAATGATGAAGCCTTTGAAACCGCGCGTCGTCTGGCCCGCGAAGAAGGGCTGCTTTCGGGAATATCCTGCGGAGCCGCAGCTGCGGTGGCACTTCGTTTGGCAAATCGCAGGGAAAATGCCGGGAAAACCATTGTGGTTGTTCTCCCCGATGCGGGGGAGCGGTATTTGAGTACACCGCTGTATGCGTGACAATAACATATTTCTGTATTTGTTCCGCGGCGGTTGTGTCGCGGAACTTTTTTCTTTATACTATGCCTGTATCCGCTGAATGTGCGTTTTTCGGAGCGGGAAGTTTATGCAGTCATTCCCTGTACAGATCCCGGATACGGAATACGGTTCATTGCCAGTTGATACATACCGGACATGAATGAACCTTTTGCACAGGTTCAGTAAAAAGTATTCACATTTTTGTACAGTATGGTATACTTATTGAATCTTGTATGTCTGAGTACGATTTTCAAGGGTGCGACCTATGCGGTACGAAATAATCATAGTGTTTTTGTCTGTCTTGTCTGCATTCTTTTGTGGGTGCGCAGAGAAAGAGTCGTCACACAGTCATATCATTGGAGATTTATCCCATGTCGTTGACAGTGTTCGTTTTGTCCATGATGCTCCCGGAGCTTTGGCGGCAATTCGCTTTGCCGACGGTGAAGAGATTTTTACTGCCTCCGGTGCGGCTGATACGGCACACTCACGGGAGCTTACGCCGCAGCATTTCTTCCGCATCGGGAGTGCTGCAAAAACCATGACTGCCACGGCGGTGCTGATTCTGTATCAGGAGGGCCTGGTATCGCTGGATTCTTCAGTTTCCACATATCTTCCCGGTATGCTACCCGATAGCGGGGAGGATATAACGGTACGTATGCTGTTACATCATACGAGCGGTCTGTACGATTATATTTCCTGTCCCTATGAAGGCAGTTATTTCTTTTATGTGTATAGCGATGCCCCCACCCGTGAATGGGAACCGGAGGAATTGGTTGAAATTGCATGTGCGGAAGGGCTTGCCCATCCACCGGGGGAGGAATTTCTCTATTCCAATACCAATTATATTCTCCTGGGGCTTCTTATTGAAGAAGTGAGCCATATGTCGTACGGGGAATTTCTTACGGAACATATTTTTCAGCCCCTGGGAATGAATCAGACAAAGGCGGTTGAGTTTGATTCAGAAAATCCCTTTCTGGCGCAGGGATATTTTGAACGGGACGAAGATGGTGTGTTATACGATTATACTGATCAATCTGCTTCTGCCGTATGGTCTGCAGGAAATGCCGTTTCAACCCCCGGTGATTTGCTGATATGGATTAGGGCCCTGATGGACGGAACCCTTTTGAACGAACAAACCTATGAAGAGCAGTTCAGTCTGGTTTCAACAGGGCATGGATCCGATGCCTATGGCCTCGGCGTCGAGGTGCGTGACAATTCCCGCGGCCATGCCGGTTCAGTTCTGGGGTATCAGACCATGATGTATCGACGAAAAGACTGTGATATTATCGTATATACAAATTGCTATTATCAAAGTAAACCCAATCTTTCCGGGGAGTTATTCAATGCGCTTGGTACGGTGATTGACAGGTATTATGACTGAATCTTAGCGACGGGTCTGAGGAGGTATTATAGGTACACGTCCAAAGCGGTCTTTTTACGCCGCAGATTCCCGCCCTGCCTGAACTGATCCGCTCTGAAAGGCTGTAAAAATTTTCCGGTTTCCAAAATGAATAACTCATACATACTGTTTTATGTAATAGTACGGATACTCCGCAATTTCTTTTTGAGCCCGGATAGTATATACAATATTCAGTATCCTGTTTTGACTGACAGTATTTTATAATCTTCAAAATTTTTTCAGCAAATATCCGTTATTGTATCGTTTTAGGACAACCACAGAGTATCTTTACTGTGAGATCGTGCAATTTTTGATTTCAGTCTGTCATACTTCATTTTGCGGAACCGGTACTGCGTTTTCCTATGCAGTCAATTGTTTCTTATTGGTTTACAGATCATCAATGTCACTTTTATACGTGTAACACTTTTAACGGAAATACGTTATGACAAAACTAACCATGGGCGTTATTAAAACGTCGCGAAAAGAAGATGAAAAGCGTGTTCCCATTCATCCGGAGCATCTGTTTCGGTTGCGGAAAAAAATTCGAAAACAATTGATATTTGAAACGGGATATGGAGAGCCATTTGGTCTGGATGATGCATACTTTGTATCCCATGCGGGAGGTGTCGCATCCCGCGAATCATTATTAACAGAGATCGGCTCTGTGATTATAGCCAAGCCAATGCAGGCAGATTTAGAGCAAATCCGTGAGGGCGGGATTGTCTGGGGGTATCCCCATTGTGTTCAGCAGCCTGATATTACTCAAACAGCAATAGACCGGAAATTAACCCTTATTGCTTTTGAAGATATGTTCGTGTGGTCTCCGGAGGGCTATGCAGGAAGACATACGTTTTATAAAAACAATGAAATGGCGGGATATTGTGCGGTTCTGCATGCCTTGCAATTGCGGGGAATCGATGGACATTACGGAAACCAGCGCAAGGTAATTATATTCAGTTTCGGAGCTGTGAGCAGAGGGGCTGTATACGCCCTGAAGGCCCATGGTTTCAGGGATATTACCATTTGTATTCAACGACCGGACCATGCTGTGCGTGAGGAAATACTGGATGTTCATTATGTTCGTATTCGGGCGGGAAACCGTAGTGAACCCAGAATGCTTGCCATAGAGCATGATGGTACAAAACGGTCCCTCACTGAATTAATCCGTGAGTCTGAAATTATTATTAACGGTACCTACCAGGATACGGATACACCGGTCAATTTTGTAACAGAAGATGAAAAAGAATTCCTGCGTCCGGGAAGTCTTATTATTGATGTAAGCTGCGATGAGGGTATGGGTTTTTATTTTGCACAGCCGACAAGTTTCAAAAAACCAATACTGCATATTGAAAATATTCACTATTATGGTGTGGATCATACCCCGAGTTATCTTTGGGAAAGTGCATCCCGGTCCATATCTGCTGCATTGATTGTGTACCTTCCAACCATTCTGGAAGGACGCAGAAGCTGGATGGAAAACCCCACGGTTCAACGGGCTGTAAATATTGACAGAGGACGGATTATAAAAAAATCGATCCTGCGTTTTCAAAAGCGGGATCAGAATTATCCGTATACGAGGGGGTAAGGTGAGCACTTATGTTGAGACAGTGGTGCCGATTTTGAGGGGCAAAAGATAGTTTACCCCTGTTGTTTTTCTATCAGTTTCCGGCATGATTTGTATTAGTTGTGATTTCCCTTTCCGAAAAGGTAGGTTGCTGTAAGCCCTATACTTCCATACCGGAAGTCATCGAGTCGAATACCTGTGTCCTGTCTGGCATCAGTGCTCCCTTCACGGGAGTATATATCATTCAGCTCAGTATTATCAGTAAAATCACGATCTGTTGTATAAAACTCAGATCCGCTGAGGGGGATACGCATATCGGCGGATAGGTCCACATAGTTTCGGCCCAGTTTAAATCTGTGTCCCCCGCCAAGGAGGAGAGAAAATTGAGACGGAGGAAATTCATCTATGTCGGCACTGTGTTTTTTGTATTCAGCAGAATTTGAAACAAGGGTTCCATTTTCCCATTCTTTTTCTGTTACTGTTTCTTCTGATGTAATCCGGGAATTGATAAGTATATCCACAGCAGCTCCGGCCTTCACAAAAAAAGAATTGTTTGCGGGTATCGTATACCGTATGGAAATCGGGTATTGCAGAGAAGATGTCTGTATCAGAGCATGGGACTCAATTTTCTCTCGTTCGTTTAAGCCTTCGCCTTCATGTGAATCATCCTCCATCTGATCAAGGATAATGGTATTTGAAAGTCGTGTATACCGGACTGAAATATCAGCCTCCAAACGATCGGATATATGCCATATTACATGCCCTCCCGCAGAAAGAAACAATCCCGGCAGAGCAGATTTTGCACCGTCCTTGATCTCTGTTTCCAATGAGCTTTTCCGTTCCATAACTTCGCCCAGGGACGGTGAATTCATACGCCCCGTTCCAATCCCTAAAACAGGCCCCAAAGAAAATGAACTTTCATTGGACAGCAGAACACCGTATGTACATATTGAGATTATACATACCCGTGCAACTATGGAAAACTTTGCCGTCATAATACGTCTCCTTTTTCTACGTTTATTTTGATAAATGCCATCTTTCTATATCTGTATTATCGCCATCTGTTACTGTAATGCTGAATTCAAAATATTCATGAGAGTATTCGTCGATGTCGTACACGGTTTCACTATCTTCAGTAACCAAAGAGAGGGTTTCAGATGTGTGTGACCACGTAAAGTCACTGCCGATGAAATTTCCGCCGTAGTCATACCCGGTGCTGTCTGATTTAAATTTGATTTTTCCCTGATCACTGCTTTCACTTTCTCCTGTCAGTTCACTATCAATATAATTTTCCTGAACATATCTGTCTATATCCCATGTACCAATAATCCATTCACCAATGTGCTCCTCAGACTCTGCAACATTGCAGCTTACAAGGAAAAATACTGCTGATATTCCCAGTACTGATGGTACGATTCTGAAAAAATTAGCTTTCACATGGAATCCCCGTTTCTTTTTCTTTAGGTTTTTTATCAGTTTTATAATAATACATTAAAAGGAAGAAAAATACCAGCGGAAATTTAATGGTGTCACGGGGCAGTATGTTTTTAAAATAAATGAAGAAATGGTTTACCAAACTTAAACCACACCGATTTACGGGATATCCCATAACAAAGCCGGTTTACTACCCATGGAGCAATGGTTTTGAGTGATGGGGGAAAATGGTTTGATCTGTATGGAACTCCACGAGAATACATGCGCCCCTGTTTTCTCGATTTGTTATATCAGTATGTTCCATCATTTACACGGGAACCCTGATATAAATGAGAGGGGGGGGCTCCGGACAGGGTTCGCTCACGGAATAAGCAGTATGGGTTCTTCCAACCGGTGTATTCCCCAGCACCATTGGCTGGATACTACAGGCATTCAAATCAATAATACCCCCCCTGGACCGGTCCGTATTCCGTCGGGCCATCCTACGGTGGGCATTGCAGTAGACTGCAGGGGTATGCAGATTTCAGTTTTCATGCATCGTTACATCAGCTATATTTAGAAGTATAATCCAAATAACGGGAGACGTATGGAAACAAAGAAACTTCTGTCCTGGAATGTCAACGGTATCCGGGCAGCTGAAAAAAAAGGTCTCATAGACTATATCAGGAATTCCGAGGCGTTTGTTGTGGCACTTCAGGAAACAAAGGCGCAGCGGGATCAGCTTTCAGAAAAGTTATTGAATATCGACGGGTATGAATCCTGGTTTGTCAGTGCGGAAAAGAAGGGGTATTCCGGAGTGGCTCTCTATGCACGACAGACGCCCCGGGCAGTTCATACGGGGCTGGGTATTGAGGACTTTGATCGAGAAGGGCGTGTTATTACGGCTGATTTTGGAGATTTTTATCTTATCAATGCCTATTTCCCCAATGCGCAGCATGAATTGCTGCGCCTGGAGTATAAACGCGCGTTTAATGCAGCCATGCGTGACTACTGCATAGATCTTGCCCGTGAAAAAACCGTGGTGCTGTGTGGAGACTACAATGTTGCCCACAAAGAAATTGACCTGAAAAACCCGACAAACAACAGAGAAAACCCTGGCTTTACTCCTGAAGAACGGGCCGATATGGATGCCTTTATTGATGCAGGCTTTATCGATACCTTTCGTCTCTTTAATCAGGAACCTGACAATTACACCTGGTGGAGTTACCGCTTTGGAGCGAGAAAACGGAACATCGGCTGGCGTATCGATTATTTCTGTGTGGACGAAAAAAGCCGCTCCCGCATTGAAGATGCCCGTATCTATTCCGATGTTATGGGTTCGGATCACTGCCCCGTGGGACTTTTCCTCAAATAGCATATGAACAGCGCACGAATTCACTCCTGGAAAACAGGAGGCGCCGGGCCAGGGGAGTATGTATTGTACTGGATGCAGGCGTCTTTTCGTCGGGAATCCAATTACAGTCTCTGCCATGCCGTGGAAGAGGCTAATCGCAGAGATCTTCCCCTTGTCGTCTATGCCGGCGCCGCCGAGGGCAGCGTTTCCGGTGTTCAGGAGTCATTTTACATAGCCGGCCTGGAGGAGGCGTTACAGGCTGTGCGGGAGTCTGGCGCTGTGGGAATGGGAGCACACCGTGCCTCCGTGGAAGATCTTCTCCTTCTCGGCAAAAAGGCCGCATTGGTGGTTCTTGACCGGGTATACTGTGCACACCAGGAGCATCTTCAGCGCCGTCTGTTTTCACGACTGAACTGTGCCATGGATGTGGTGGACAGTAATGTTATTGTGCCGGTAACAACGGCGTCTGATAAGAAAGAATATATGGCCCGGACCCTGCGAAAAAAGATTACCGCCCATGGCGATGAATTCTGCATTACCTGCACCATTCCTCCGCTGAACGTGCGTGCCGCTCCCGCACTCAGAGAAAAACTGCCTTTTATCGACAGAAAACCTTTAGATAACCGCTTTGACCCCGGTGCCGGAGCACAGCAGGCCCGGCGTTGTCTGGATGATTTTATCTCCCGGGGCCTTACGTTCTATCACCTGGATTCCAATGATCCTGCAAAAGACTCCACCTCCCGTCTCAGCCCTTATCTTCACTTTGGTCAGATTTCCCCCGTTGAGGTGTACCGGGCTGTTATGAACGCCCATGTTTCTGCTGATGCGAAGTCTGCTTTTACGGAACAGCTTTTTGTGCGTCGTGAGCTTGCCTGCAATTTTGTCTTTTATAATCCCGGCCATGCACATTTTGAAGAGGCATTGCCCTCCTGGGCGCTTGAAACACTTCAGGTACATGCCGGGGATACACGACAATTTCTGTATTCACGGGGGCAGTTTGAAGAAGCAGTCACTCATGATCCCTACTGGAATGCGGCACAGACAGAGATGCTGCGTACGGGATTTATGCACAATTATATGCGCATGTACTGGGGAAAGAAGATCCTTGAGTGGAGCCCAACTCCCCGGGAAGGTTTTGAGACTGCCCTGTATCTGCAGAATACCTACGCTTTGGACGGAAATGACGCCAATACCTATGCGGGGGTGGCGTGGTGCTTTGGCACTCATGATCAGGGATGGAAGGAGCGGCCCGTATTTGGAAAGGTGCGCTATATGAATGCCGCCGGTCTTGAGCGGAAATTTCATATGCAGACCTATATTTCCCGTGTAAATTCGCTCTGAATTTTTCCTGCGGTTTTGCCCGTGTCATTTCTCATAAAATTACCCCTTCGCCGGAGGGAGAAATTATTTTATACCGTCAATGTGAAAAATAAAAAATTAAGGAAAACCCATGGCGAATTCTTTTCGAACCCATACGTGTAACGAACTTACCAAATCCTCCGTGGGGCAGGAGGTTACCCTTTCGGGGTGGATTAATAACCGCCGTGATCACGGCGGTGTTCTTTTTATCGACCTGCGCGATCATTTCGGTATTACCCAGGTTGTTATTTATCCGGACAATAAACATCAGTATGAGATTGGTCACCTCCAAAAAGAGACGGTGGTGAAATTTACGGGGGAAGTGGCGTCCCGCAGTGATGAAAATATCAATCCCGATATGCACACCGGAGAAATTGAAGTGGTGGTTTCAGAATATGAAGTGCTGGGTGAGTGCAGCCCCCTGCCGTTTCCCGTATTTCCCGAAAAGGAAACACCGGAGGATCAGCGCTTGCGGTATCGGTATCTTGATCTGCGCCGTGAGTCTGTTCATGAGAATATCGTGCTTCGCTCCCGGGTCATATCCTACCTTCGTGAACAGATGACGCACGAAGGGTTCCTGGAAATTCAGACGCCCATACTGACAGGATCATCACCGGAGGGTGCCCGGGATTACCTTGTGCCCTCTCGGGTTCATCCGGGAACCTTCTATGCTCTTCCCCAGGCACCGCAGCAATACAAGCAGCTGCTTATGGCATCGGGCTTTGACCGGTATTTTCAGATTGCCCCCTGTTTCCGCGATGAAGATGCCCGTGCAGACAGATCCCCCGGCGAGTTTTATCAGCTTGATATGGAAATGGCCTTTGCCGATCAGGAGGATGTTTTCGGTGTGATGGAACGGGTGCTTTCCAATACCTTTAGCGAGTTTGGACGACACAGGGCTGATGCGGCCCCTTTTCAGCGGATACCCTACCGTGAGGCTCTGCTTAAATACGGTACTGACAAGCCTGACCTGCGCAATCCCGTTATTATCCGTGATACGTCCCGTATCTTTGAAAATTCAGGTTTTAAAGCCTTTTCTTCCGCGGTGAAACAAGGGGCTGTTGTGCGGGCACTTCCGGTTAAAAATATAGCGGATAAACCGCGGAGCTTTTTTGATAAACTGGTAAAATATGCCCAGGAGAATCTTGGTTCAAAGGGCTTGGCCTATCTTACATGGAAGCAGGAGGAGATCAAGGGCCCCATACTTAAATTTCTTGATGATTCGTGCGTAGAGGAAATTGAAAAGGCCTGTGATGTGGAAACCGGAGATGTGGTCTTTTTTGTCTGTGATGATGAGGATATCGCTGCGGATATTGCGGGACGGCTTCGCACAAAGCTGGGGCACGATCTGGACCTTCTTGAAAAAGGAGTCTATCGTTTCTGCTGGATTGTGGATTTTCCCATGTATGAGCGCAACAGGGAAACGCAGAAAATTGATTTTTCCCATAATCCTTTTTCCATGCCCCAGGGTGGATACGCGGCTCTGGAAAAAAAGGATCCTCTTGATATTCTTGCCTATCAGTATGATATTGTCTGTAATGGGGTAGAGCTTTCCTCCGGCGCCATTCGAAACCATCAGCCCAAACTTATGTACAGAGCCTTTGAGATTGCCGGGTACGATTCTTCCGTGGTGGAAGAGGAATTCGGCGGTATGCTCAATGCCTTTAAATACGGGGCCCCTCCTCACGGCGGAATCGCTCCGGGTGTGGACCGTATGGTGATGCTTTTGGCGGGGGAAGAAAATATTCGTGAAGTTATCGCCTTTCCCATGAATCAGCGTGCGGAGGATCTGCTGATGCAGGCACCGGCTCCCGTCAAGGAGGAACAGCTGCAGGAGCTCCACCTTCGCCATGTTCTTCCTGAAAAAGAAGAGGAATGATCAATCGGCAGCGGCGCTCGGGTAATGACGTCGCTGACCTATGCGCGGAATTTGTTCTTGCAATTTCACAGGGAAAAACGTATATTTGTTGTGAATTTTTTCCTGTGAAATATCAGATTTGATTGTACAGACCATGATTTCAGCAGCACTTCGAAAACCTGCAAATACATTCTTTTGGAACCGGACGGATATGGCCGGTATGAATCAAAACCTTCCACAAATTTTCAGTTTATAAAGGAGATCGTAATGACATCAGATACCGGTATTATTTACAGAATTCCGAAATTCTCAGACGGTTTGGCCGTGGCACGGCTTATTGAGGCCTGTCCGCCCCTGGATCTTAATACCACCTATTATTACTACATGATGTGCCGCGATTTTGCACAAACCTCAATTATCGCCGAGGAAAACGGCGTGATTATCGGCTATATATCCGCCTATATTCGTCCCGGTGCAGCAGATACGCTCTTTGTGTGGCAGGTGGCTGTTTCCTCTGCTGCACGCGGAAAAGGGCTGGCGGGGAAAATGCTGGATCATATTATTTCAGCGCATCAGGAGAAGATACGGAAGGTAGAGACCACTATTACTCCCTCCAACACAGCTTCTCAGGCGGTATTTCGAAAATATGCAGAAAAGAATAATGCCCGCTTTTCCCGGGATGAATTTCTTACTGCTGAGGATTTTGGTGGCGGTAATCATGAAGCCGAGGATCTCTATACAATCACATTCTGAAAATCGGCTGCAGACTCCAAAAATTGAACTCTAACCCTTAATAAAGGATTTTTACATGGAAATATTTAACAGACTTGAATCGGAAGTACGTGGATATATCCGCTCCTTTCCCGTAGTATTTGATACGGCGGAAGGTTCGCGAATGGTCGATGAGGAAGGCAAATCCTATATCGATTTTTTTGCCGGTGCGGGGACACTCAATTACGGACACAATCCTGAAGCCGCCACGCAGGCAATGATTGAACACCTGCAGAAAAAACGCGTGGTTCACGGTCTTGATAAGGCCACAAAGGTGAAACGTGATTTTATCGAAACATTTAGCCAGCGTATTCTTGAGCCGCGAAATCTCAATTATAAGTTTCAGTTTACGGGGCCCACCGGAACAAATGTCACGGAAACAGCCATGAAGCTGGCTCGAATCGTAAAAGGACGTTCAACCATCGTGGCTTTTACCAACGGCTATCACGGTCATACCATGGGTGCCCTTGCGGTGACAGGGAACGCATCCTACCGGGATGAATCCTATGATAACCGCGGAAGTGTTACCCATATGCCCTTTGACGGATTTCTCGGGGACATGGACTCTCTCAAGGTTTTTGAGCGTTATCTTGAAGATTCCGGAAGCGGTCTTGATAATCCCGCTGCAGTTATTGTCGAAACCGTGCAGGGTGAAGGCGGTATTAAGGTTGCCAGCACAGAGTGGCTGCAGAATCTTGAGAAATTATGTCATAAATACGGAATGCTGCTTATTATTGATGATATTCAGGTCGGTAACGGACGAACCGGAAAATTCTTCAGTTTTGAAGAAGCGGGCATTACTCCCGATATGGTGTGCCTGTCCAAATCAATTGGCGGCGGCCTGCCCATGGCATTGCTTCTGTTTAAACCTGAGCTGGATAAATGGGAGCCGGGACAGCATACGGGAACATTCCGTGGAAATAACCTGGCCTTTGCCGCATCCGTTGAGCTTATCAATCAATACTGGTCTGATGATGCCTTTGAAAAAGAGATAGGGCGCAAAGGGGCTATTATAAAAAAGGCTCTGGAGGATATGCGTGATGCCCATCCCGATATGATCTGCGATGTTCGCGGTCGCGGTATGGTGTGGGGTATTGAGATGTCACATCCCGAAATGGCGGGAGAGCTCTCCAAAAAGAATTTTGAAAAAATGCTTATTACCGAAACCTGCGGGTCAGGCGATCAGGTTCTGAAGCTTCTTCCCGCCCTGACAATATCCGATGATCTTCTCCGGGAAGGACTTGGGATTATGCGAAACGCTCTTGATGAGCTTGTG
>JBNJEI010000036.1:0-24739 GCA_051745755.1 Fibrobacterota bacterium | reverse complement strand
AAGGTTGAAGACGAACCAAAGGTTGAAGACGAACAGAAGATTGAAGACGAACCAAAGATTGAAAACGAAACCGCTTCCGTAGCGGATGAAGCTGTGCCGGACTATGAAAAAGAGATTGATGATGTTATCAACAGTGTTATCGCCGACGAATCACCCCGGCAAAATACAGATACTCCGGATGAAATCCACTCTGAAAAACCTGCCGCACCTGAAAAGGAAGATTCGCAATTCCCCACCGCATCCGCTGACGACAGTACCGATACAGCCCATACTGATATTTCTCAGGAAAAAGAAGACGCCTCCTTCTCCGAACCTGCACCTAAACAGTCCACATCTGATACAGAAGAAGATACAGATTCTTCTCCAATGAAAAGATCATCCGCCCGTGAATCATGGTCGGCCGATCTGAAGAGCTTAAACGAAGAAATTCTGAACAATGCAAAACCAAAATCAAAAAATGAATCAGAGATCCCACACAAAGACGACCTGGATCTCAGCGCAGTCATTGACAACCTGAAACGGGCCCGTTCACGGCGGCGAAGCATGCCAAAAACACGTGATTCTGAATTCAGCAGCAAATTAGCAGCCGATGAAGGAGGCGACCATATTCCCGACCACGTATTAACCCCAACCTTTGCCGATATTTATCTTCAGCAGGGACAACCACACCTTGCCCGGGAAATATATCGACGTCTTGCCCAAAATCAGACTGACAACGAAGAATATCTGCAGAAGATTGCCACCATAGATGCAATCATTGAAGAAAGCGAAAATGATGACACCCAGACTTCATAATATCCGTGAAACCCTGAAAAAGAAGGGGCTTGAGAAGATTCTTGTTCTCGATCCGGTTTCCGCCCGCTATATCTGCGGGTTTACTGCATCAAATATCGCCCTGCTTATATCCCGTACAGCGGCCTGGATCTTCACCGACTTCAGATATATAACCGCCGTAAAATCAGAAACAGACCATTCCCTGTGGACAGTGGTTGAATCCACTGATTCGCTGATTACCTCCGTGGCAACATATATTGAAACAGATGAATCCGTGGGCATTGAATCCGACGTTATCACCCTTGACAACTACACTCTTCTTACAAAAAACAGCAATGCCCGATTTATCCCCTTTGGCCGTGAAATCAAGCAGTTTTTTATGGAAAAAACAGCAGACGAAGCAGATGCTGTCCGCCGTGCGGCCGCCATTGCCGATCAGGCATTACAAGAGTGGGTACCCACACTGCACTATGGTATTTCCGAGTGTGACGCCGCACGAAACCTGGAAAAAATCTGTGCTGAGAAAGGCAGCCAGCGGCCGTCGTTTGAAACAATCACCCTCTTTGGAAAACGAAGCGCCCTGCCTCACGGCACCCCGCAAAGAGATATATTTCTTACAGCAGGGGATACAGTCCTTGTTGATTTCGGCTGCACCGTGGACGGCTTTGCTTCGGATATGACACGAACCTTTTTCACCCGCCCCGCCCCTCATTCACAAAAACACCTGTATGAAATTGTTCTTTCCGCACAAAAAAGAGCAAAACGCTTGGTGAAACCGGGAGTTACGGCACGGGAAATTGATGCCTGCGCCCGTAAAACAATTGAAAAATCCGGCTATGGTAATTATTTTAAACATGGAACCGGTCACGGTGTGGGCCTTCGTGTTCATGAAGCTCCGGCTCTGGGGAAAAAAAGTGAAACCGCCTTACGCCCGGGCATGATTATCACCGTGGAGCCCGGAATTTATATTCCTGAAACAGGAGGAGTCAGGATTGAAGATCTCCTGCTTGTTACAGAAACAGGATATGAAAGTCTTTCCCAAAGCCCGCGAAGATTAACCTCTATTCTATAAAGGTGTGGTTATGGATTATAAAAGTCTCTTACATACAATGGTGCGGAATGATGCATCCGACCTTCATCTACGTGTGGGATGTGTTCCCTACTTCCGTATAAACGGTCATCTTGTGGGAGCGAAGACCCCGCCCCTTACGGTGGATGATATTGATGATATCATTGAAGGCCTTTTAAATCCATGGCAGGCCAAGGCCCTGAAGCAAAAACAGGAAATCGATTCCGGTGTGGGAATCCCCGGAGTGGGGCGTTTTCGTCTTAATGCCTTCAATCAACGGGGCACCCCGGCCTTTGCCATTCGACATATCAAATCAGAAATTCCGCCCTTTCACTCCCTCAATGTACCCGACGTAATTCTGGAGCTTTCCATGCAGAAACGCGGGCTTATCCTGGTAACGGGAACAACCGGCTCGGGTAAATCGACATTGCTTGCTTCGATGATAGACCATATAAATTCCCATCGGTCATCAAATATCATCACCATTGAAGACCCCATTGAATTTCTCCATAAAAACAAGAAAGCCGCTTTGGCTCAGCGGGAAATCGGCCAGGACACATCCTCCTACACCACTGCTCTGCGGGCTGCCATGCGTCAGGATCCGGACGTAATATTCATGGGGGAAATCCGTGATGAGGAAACCATGCTTGGCGCCCTTACCGCTGCCGACACGGGGCATCTTGTTATGAGCACCATGCATACCCTCAATGCCGTGGAAACGATTTCCCGGGCCATATCATTTTTCCCCGCCTACCAGCACCAGCAGATCAGGCTGCTCATGAGCAGTGTTCTCTCCTCTGTTATCTCCATGCGGCTCCTTCCCCGCAGTGACAAACCCGGCATGGTTCCCGCCACGGAAATTATGATTAACAATGCCGCAACGGAGGAATATCTGCGCGATCCGGAAAAAATACACCTTATTCCGGATATCATTAAATCCGGCAGTAATCAGTACGGCAGTCAGACCTTTGATCAGTCCCTGGAGCAATTGTATAAACTGGACCTGGTTTCCTTTGAAGTGGCAAAACAATATGCCTCAAATCCCGATGACTTTGAATTACGGGTTGTGGGCGGCATTACGTCAACCTCTGATGAGGCGGATAAGGACAACGCCGACGATCTTATTGACCGTTTCTGAAATACTTTGCCAGGCGTATACCCCGATGAAAAAGTATAAACGGTTCAGACATTTTCTTGCCGCCGCAGTATTTCGTGCCCTTATATGTCTTGGTCGCCGGCTTCCCCGCAAACTACTGTTTCTTCTTTCGGTTCCTGCAGGTATGTGTGGCTCACGTCTTTTTCCCCGGGAACGAATGCGGTCAGAAAGAAACCTGCACAGAATTTTTCCCGACATGCCTCAAGGCAAAATCCGCAAGACAGCACAGCGGGTATTTATACAGATGATTATATCCTTCTTTGATGCGGTAAAACTTCCCGAACTGCGTCGTGACAAATTTCTGTCAAAAATCATATGTGACACTGATGCAGTATTTTCCGCGTATGCCAAAGGAAAGGGAGTAATTGTTCTTTCCGGGCACCTCAGCTGTTTTGAGCTTCAGACACAAATAGCTCAGCGGGCGGGTATCCAATCCATTACAGTAGGGGCAGAGATCTTTGACCGTGACATTACAGACCGACTGACCAGGCTTCGCCAGAGAAACGGCGTGGAATATATTCCGCGTAATGGAGCGTTGCAGAAAATTATAAGACGACTCAGGAAGGGTAAAGTCTTTGGCGTATTAATCGATCAGGATACAACAAAAGAAGGAGTGTTTGCCGATTTTCTCGGAATACCCGCCTTTACCCCCACCATGCCCATCAAGCTGGCACTGAAATACGATATCCCCCTGGTATTTTCCGTTATCTTCAGGGATTCCCGGGGCATCTATCATTTCCATACCCGGAAATGCCCTGATTTTTCTGCTCAGGACAGGGAAAAACAGATCCTTTCCATTGCACAGGCATTCAACAGCTTTTACGGAGAATATATTTTACACTATCCCGAACAATGGGTCTGGATACATCGACGGTGGAAAAGAATCCCAGAGGATCACCCTCATATACCAGTCATATCTTCCCGAGAGGAACTATAATGAAACTATCCGTATCAATTCCCGGTAAGGAAACCTATCCTATCTATATCAATACCCCCGGTTCTTTTATCGATACCCTGCAGGAACATACGGCGCATGCACAGTATGTATTTGTTACCAATACCGCCATGGAGAAAATATACGCTCCCCATCTGGCGCACTGGAAGGACCGGCTTGCAAAGAGATTTCTTTGCTGTGTCCTTCCCGACGGAGAAGAATACAAATCCATGGATTCTGTTTTGCAGATAGTGGATTTTATGCTGGAAAACCGATGCGACAGGAATAGCGTTGTTATCGCATTCGGCGGCGGAGTCATCGGAGACATGGCAGGCTTTGCCGCCGCGATATTCCTCCGTGGTGTTCCCTATGTTCAGCTCCCCACAACCCTCCTTGCCATGGTTGATTCAAGTGTGGGCGGCAAAACCGGTGTAAATCACACCATGGGGAAAAATCTGATCGGCTCCTTCTACCAGCCCCGCTTTGTCTGGGCTGATCCATCATATCTTGCCACTCTGCCTGAGCGGCACTATCGTGCCGGCTGCGGGGAAATACTCAAGTACGGCTTTATCGGAGGAGAACAGGCTTTTACATTTATGACAGAACATTTTCAGGCTCTCTGTGACCGTGATCCACGCATTCTACAGGATGCAATCGCTCTTTCCGTGGAGATAAAAGCTCAGATAGTGGCCCAGGACGAGAAGGAGCAGGGAAAGCGTGCACTGCTTAATCTGGGGCACACCTTCGGCCATGCCCTTGAACACGAACTGGGCTACGGAGCAATACTTCATGGGGAAGCAGTATTCTGGGGGCTTGAATGCGCCGTGGAACTTGCCCTGGAGGAAGGCCTCATACCTTCTGAAGACATTCCCCGCATCAAAAGTCTGCAGGATAACATACTTCATCCGCCCCTTCCCCGTATACCAGCGCCGGAAGATCTCTACCGGGCCATGAAATCCGATAAGAAAGTACAGCAAAACACTATGCGCTTTGTCCTCCCCGAGATACCGGGGTATTCAGGTATATTCTCAGAAATACCCAAAGAAAGTGTCCTCAGTGTGCTAAAGCGGGTATTGGGTCGATGAAATATCTTACGCCACAGTATCACCCCTCATGGGAGCCACTGTTTTCTCAGTTATCACCATGCCTGGAAAGGATCGATGCTGAGCTGAATTCCCGCTCCGACAAAACGATATATCCTCCCCGAAATGATATTTTTACGGCATTTGCCCGTACTTCCCTGGAAAAAGTCCGGGTAATTATCCTCGGACAGGACCCCTATCACGGTAAAGACCAGGCCCATGGACTGGCCTTTTCGGTTCCCGACGGGACTGCCCCTCCTCCTTCTCTAAAAAATATCCTGAAGGAATACTCCCGGGATCTGGATACACCCGTACCGTCCACGGGAGACCTCACTCCCTGGGCGAAACAGGGGGTACTCCTCCTCAATACGATACTCACGGTATCAGCGGGTGAACCGGCATCGCACAGAAAAATCGGATGGGAAACCTTTACCTCCGCCGTCCTACAGAAACTGAGCGGCGAAAAAAGACATCTTGTTTTTATATTGTGGGGAAGCCATGCCCGGAAGAAAGCACACAGTATCGATTCCTCCATGCATACCATACTCACAGCACCGCACCCGTCACCACTTTCTGCATACCGGGGCTTCTTCAACAGCCGCCCCTTTTCTTCTGCCAATATGCATCTGAAAAAACATAATCAAAGCATCATCGACTGGAGACTGTCATGAAAGCGGTATTTCTGTTTTTTCTCTGTGCCGGGGCTGTGTATTCTTCATCCCTGATGACCCCGCTGCTGCCCCGTATAAGCCGGGAAGAATACCTCCGCGGCGGATTCCGTACGGGGCTGTTTCTGTCATTTTCCACTCTTGCATATGCCCGCCGGGAAATCTATCACGACTATTATGATGAAATCGCCGCCCTGAAAAGTAAGTATCGGGAAATTCCACACACCGATACTGCGGCACGGCTATTTACCAGCAACGATATCCTCCTCACAGAATATGCCCGGGGCCGTGAAAAAAACAGTTATTATACATACTCCGCATGGGCCGGTAATACCGCTGTCTGGTATATCACAGATGCACTTGCATCCCGACGTCATAAGGAACGAACAACACCGCCCGACCCGTCCATTGCAGCACGGCGGGCGGCACTTCCCTTTCTGGGTCTGGGGCAGGAGTATACCCGAAAGCCGTATAAAGCAGGGTTTGTCCGCACAACCCAGATCGGATGTGCTCTCTCCGCACTGTACCTGACAAACACCATGAATTCAGCACGCAAAAAGCACGAGGAGCTGCAAAACCGGGAAGATTACAATTCTCTCTCAGATACTCAGAAACGGACCATATCCGGTGAATGGGAACAGCGGTATGACCGGGCTCAGCGGGATCGCACTGTTTTTTTGTGGTATGGCATTGTATCCTATATGTATGGAATACTTGATGCGTATATTGATGCCCATCTCTACAATTTTGACAGACGGTTCTCACTTCTGACGCAGGCGGGCACACGTGCTGCTCAATTGGAGCTGACCCTTACGTTTTAAGATCTATGCGGTGTAAAAGCCGGCTGTTGCGGCGAATATCGGAGTGATTATTGACTGCCATGGCAAGGGCCTTATGATCTCCCACAAAAATACAGAGCTTTTTTGCCCGGGTCAGCGCTGTATATACCAAATTACGCTTAAGCATAATATAATGCTGAGTAGTTACGGGGATGACCACCACGGGAAATTCAGATCCCTGGCTTTTATGAATAGTTATGGCATAGGCATGGACCAGCTCGGTAAGCATATCCCGTTCATATTTTACCGTCAGGGCGGGAAATGCCACGGTCAGTCCCGATTCTTCGAGGGTTTCCACAAACCCTATATCACCGTTAAACACCTGTTTTTCATAATTATTACTTACCTGCATCACCTTATCACCCACGGCAAAACGCCGGTCTCCGAAGGACAGATAATCACCGTGATTATCCTTCTGCAGGGTATCCTGAAGAGTCTTATTGAAATGTTCCGTACCGCAATGTCCCTTATGCATGGGCGTAATTATCTGAATATCACGCACCGTATCATATCCATAGGCCCGGGGCAGGCGCGATACAGCCAGATCAAGCATGGTCCGGGCAATCTCCTCAGGAGTTGACCGGGGAAGAAAAAAACAGTTTTCCTTCTGTTCATTGGAAAAAAGAGGCACCTGCCCGGCAACCATCTCGTGTGCCGCAGTGACAATGCGGCTTTTTTCCGCCTGCCGGAATATTTTTGTCAGAGCCACATGGGGAACCAAACGGGAATGAATGAGGTCGGAAAGTATTTTTCCCGCGCCTATGGAAGGAAGCTGATTTGAATCCCCCACGATAATTATTTTTGCCCGGGAGGGAACCGCGGACAACAGGGAATGAGCCAAAAAAAGATCCACCATGGAAAACTCATCCACAATAATAACATCTGCCTTCAGAGGAGTATCCTCTGTATGGTGAAACCGTCCGCCGGAACCTTCAAAAACGTATCCCAGAAGACGGTGGATTGTTTTGGCCTCAAAGCCGGCAACTTCGCTGATTTTCTGAGCCGCCCGCCCCGTGGGCGCGGTGAGAACCAGCTTTTTTCCCTTTTTGTAAAAATAATCTGCAATAAGTTTTACCGTGGTGGTTTTTCCCGTCCCGGGACCACCGGTGAGCACCATAAGATTGGAGGTTAATGCCATCTCAAGAGCGGCAAATTGTGCGGTATCAAAATCTATACCCCGCAGACGGCATTTCTCCCGTGCCCAGGTCTGCGCCTCTTTTATTTCACGGGCCGCTTCACGGATATCCGGGGTCTGACGTGCACATTTTCTGATCTTTTCCCCCAGCTCCTTTTCCCGTTCATACTGCAACGCGGCGTATACCGCGCCGGCTTCCTCTACCAAAATCGACTCCTGAATAAGATGATCCAAAGAAAAGAGTATTTTTTCCCCCGTTACTTCCTGTGAAAGAAGCTGGTGGGTTTCCCTGGCCAGCTCTTCTTTTTCCAGAAAAACATGCCCCCGGCTCTGGGCCTTTTGCAGAACAAAACGAAGGGCTGCAGTAATTCGGCGGTACGATTCCCTCTTATAGCCCAGTGAAAGCGCCATTGCATCGGCGGTGGCAAAGCCGACGCCGTATACATCCTGAATCAGGCGGTAGGGATTTTCTGACAGTATCGCCCGAGCCTCGCTACCGTAGGTTTTTATAATACGCTGCACAATTGAAAGGGAAATGCCATGGGGCTGAAGAAATAAAAAAAGGGAACGAAGTTCCCGTTTGTCTGCCCAGGATGCCCGGATTTTTGCCATTCGCTTGGGCCCGATCCCCGGCACCTCCCGAAGGCGTTCGGGAGAAGAATCCAGTATCTCAAGGGTGTGTGTACCAAAGCGGGCAACCACATCGGCGGCACGTTTTTTCCCAATCCCCGCTATCAGACCGGAGCTGAGCATGTACTCAATTTCAGCACCGGTGGGGTCTTTCTTATATTCAAATGTTTTTGCCCGGAACTGAGGGCCCCATTTTTCACTGTCCACATGGACTCCATAAAAAACAAGTGCCTCACCTACCCGCAGAAGAGCAAGATTACCCACCACGGTGATGGTTTTGCCATTTTCCCGGGAATGAACCCGCAACACGGCAAAACCAGAGGATTCATCCATATACTTTATGTCAGCAACAACCCCGCATAAAGTATCCATCACACTCCCGCTGATAAATAGTGGTACACATCCAAATATACCATGTGTATGACGTAATGGCCTTATTTACTCATGGAAATAAAGAATTCTTTGTTGTTTTTGGTGTTCCGCAGCTTCTCTTTTATAAATTCCATCATTTCCTGGGAATCCCGGGTTTGTTTTGAAAGGAACTTCCTTAAAAGCCACATGCGGTTTAATTCCTCTTCCTTAAGAAGCAGGTCTTCACGGCGGGTGCCGGATTTAAGGAGATCAGCAGCAGGATACATTCGTTTATCCGCAAGGGAGCGATCAAGTACCAACTCCATATTACCTGTTCCCTTAAACTCTTCAAAGATGACCTCATCCATCTTACTCCCCGTCTCGATAAGGGCCGTGGCAAGAATCGTCAGGGATCCTCCCTCCTGAATATTACGGGCGGCACCAAAAAACCGCTTGGGTTTATAGAGGGCCTGCGAGTCAACACCGCCGGAAAGAATCCGTCCCGAATGAGGGGCAACCGTATTATATGCCCGTGCCAGGCGGGTGATGCTGTCCAGAAGTATCACCACATCACGCCCATGTTCAACCAGGCGCTTGGCCCGTTCGATAACCATCTCAGAAACCACCACATGCCGTTTCGCCGGTTCATCAAAGGTTGAACTTACAACCTCAGCATCAACATTATCCTTCATATCCGTCACTTCCTCGGGACGTTCATCTATGAGGAGAATAATAAGGTGGACCTCCGGGTGATTGACCCGAATGGAATTTGCAATATCTTTCATAAGAACCGTTTTACCCGTCCGCGGCGGAGCAACAATCAGACCACGCTGCCCCTTTCCAATAGGGGTAAACAAATCGATAAGGCGTCCTGAAATATCCTTGGATTCGCGCTCCAATATAAACCGCTCTTCCGGAAACCGGGGGATCAGATCTTCATAGCGAACAATATGCTTGTGTTTGCTCAGATCTTCGTAGTTTATCTGGATGGCCCGGTCCAGAGCAAAATAACGCTCTTTGTTTTTGGGCGGACGAAGCAGGCCCGAAATGGTATCACCGCTGTTGATTTTATACTTGCGGATCTGTGATGGTGACACATAAATATCGTCCTCTCCGGGAAGATAGCTGTTTTCCGGAGAGCGCAGAAATCCAAATTTCTCCTGCATCACTTCCAGCACACCGGTTATCTCGATCTTTCCCGCTGCTGCTGCATGGGCTTCCATTATCATAAAGATGAGTTTGGTTTTTTCAATATATTCAGGACTGATGCCGTAACCCTCGGCAATAGTCTTGAGCTCATCAATATGTTTGTTCTTCAGATGCGTAACATTAATGGTCTCTCCGCTTCTTTCCTTCGATTTTTTTGTTGGATTTTCTGATTGCGGCGCGGTCTCGTTTTGCTGAGTAACTGTTTCATCAGTCTTTTTCACAGAATTCTTTGAACTCATAGATAAATCTTCCAGATTAAAATAGGTTTTATTGATTCGGTATTGGTTTTGTCACTTGGTTGCGTTACCCGCAGATACAATTCCTGGGGATTTAAAAAAAGGAAACTGGTACATATTAATTTTGTAATTTCTGTACGAAAGAACTCTTTTGACAGCATAAATATGGTGAAATAATTTAATTTTGTCAAGTCATTTATTATATTACAGTAAAATATTTTTTAAAGGCTCTTCTGTGATAAAACCCATTGTACTATCTATCATTCTGGCAGACCATTATTATCGGGATGCCCACACGGGTAAGGGGGTCATTGCGGGCACATTCAATTCTGTGAATTTTCGTAAGTTTCCAATACAGTTTAATTTTGCCGTATTTATAGCCCTGACGGATATTGCCACATCGGGTAAGCTGCAGATGATTATTCGTGAAGAAACCAATAATAAGACCCTCTCCCTGCCACCGTGGAAGATAAAGGCACCGCAGGATCGTCAGACCATAGTTGAGATCGGCGGTAATATTCAGGCCATACCCTTTCATACTCCCGGCGCCTATGAAGTGGTCGTCTTATGGGATGACATGGAAATTGCCTCACGACGACTGAAAATCAACAAAATAGAAAAAAAGGAACAATAATATGGATATCCCCGTAATTCTGATACGCATAACCGGCATAATAATTTTGGGTGCAACAATATATTTCTTCAGACGACACCTGAAAAAAGAAAGCAGGGAAGCCCGGGAGGCAGAGAAACAATCCCGGCTGGAATATATTCTCAACAGCATAATACTCTATGTATGGTATGCCTTTATTACGGCATTTTCCATCGGCATGATCGTCAACAACTGAAATATTACTGCGAAATATCCTTCCAGAACTCCTTATCGTCGCGGTATTCCCACAAATTCATTGTCCGGCTTTTCCAGGAATCCACCGAACTGATTTGTTTTTTGTATCGGGCCTTGTTTTTTGACCCTCCCATGGCATCGTTAAGTTCCTTAATGCTTTCATCAAAAAACTTAAGATATCCCGCAGCTTTTTTTGCCTGACCCAGCTTGATGAAGGTACCCACGAGAAGATACAGGGTTTTTATCTCAATCTCCGGATCGGGACAGTCTGAATAATCAAAGGCTTCCTGAAATTCATTATTGGCAGATTCTATGGAATCCCGGTTATCCCTGCCCGCAAGCCGCTGAAGCTCCGCAATCTGAAGATGATAGCTTCCCATCTTATAATGACTGTACGGAAACCCCGCATCACGCTCCTGTTCTGCACGCATCAGGGAAAGCTTCAGAGATATAATGCCCTCATCGAATGAACGGGGGCGCTCAAAGGGAGTGGTGATATCCTCGGGAAAGGCGGCTGAAACAAAAGCAGTTCGTTCGTCAATGGATTTTCTCAGGCGGGATATAAAATCGTGGTTTACACTCAGTTGGCTTTTGGTATGCTTCCCCGTGAATTCGTTGACCTTGGTGAAATCCTTCACATCCGGGGACGCAAAAAAACACTTATCACAAACCGTTGTTCGCAAAAGATTATAGTTTACCTTCCGGAATTTTTTAACGCCGCTGTAGCGGGGCACAAGAAATTTGCTTTCCACGATTTTCTGTGATTTTGCCTTCAGGTTATAGCTTTTCACTTCCTTATTATTGCATACGGGGCATATCAGAAGTAGCTCATATACCGGATCTTCACCGATCTGTCCGGCATCGCCCCCATTTTGGGTGCTTTCCCCGGAGTTTTCATTTTCCACATTGTGATGATTTTGCCTGAGTTCCCGTATGTTTGATATATTAATGGTATGTCCGTATTTTTTTTCATACTCCTGAACCAGCTGGGAATCTCCCAAAAGTACACGCAGACGTTTTTTTACATCTTCAGACATGTCACCTCGTTTCTTTTTTTTATATTCTGTCATACCGAATGCATTCTGTCAAAGTAATTAAATAATATTTATCATTGTGGGAAAGTCATTTTTTATTTTAATGGGGCCTTACAACAAACTCAAAGGGACAGATTGATAGTAACCATCGACGGACCGGCAGGATCGGGTAAAAGCAGCACGTCTGCGGAAGTTGCCCGTACAACAGGGTTTAAGCACCTTGACACGGGTGCTATGTACCGTGCTATTACCCTGAAAGCCTTACAGGAGGATATACCGTCCCGCCATGAGTCTGCCCTTGAACACTGCATGAAAAACACAACCATCTCCTTTCAATTTCAGGACGGAGAAAACAGGGTCTTTCTTGATAATCAGGATGTAACAAAGAAAATACGGTCCCACAGGGTATCACGGTCGGTATCGGAATACAGTGCCGTCACAGTGGTTCGGGACGCCCTGGTCATGCAGCAGCGGACCATAGGCCACAATAACGATATCGTCTGCGAAGGACGTGATATGGGGACCGTGGTATTTCCTGATGCAGAGCTGAAATTTTTCCTCACCGCCTCTGTGGAGGAACGGGCCCGTAGACGCCTGCGGGAGATGGATGATAAAAATATGTCGCTGCAGGAAATGATTGCGGATATTGAAAACCGTGACAGGGCTGATAGCAGCAGGGCTGTTTCCCCGTTAAAAGAAGCTGAAGACGCGATACGCATAGACACCACTCTTCTGAATTTTACAGAGCAGGTGAATATGATAACCGATATAATTCGAGACAAATGTACTGTTTAATCTTTTCCCCGTTGTTTTCAACGGGCATATTTAGGAGCTGCAATTAATGGCTGATGAACACGTAAAAACCGGTAGAGATGCACAGGGCAATCCTGTAGATCTGAGTATTTTCTCTGACAGCAACTACAAACCCGGAGAAGTTGACGATATTCTGTCAACCTATGAAAAAGAAGCTGACACAGTGAATTCCGTGTCCACAATTTCCGAAAAAGAGATTGTAAAAGGAAAAATCCTCGACATAACAGATAATGAAGTGTATGTTGATATTGATTTCAAATCTGAAGGGGCGATTCCCGTTTCCCAGTTCAGAAATATCGAAGAGTATAAACCCGGCGACGAAATTGATGTTTTTATCGAACGCCTGGAAGGTGATGACGGAAACCTTGTACTCTCAAAGTCCCGTGCAGACTTTTTGAAGGTGTGGGATACAATTTATGAAGCCTACGAAAACGATGAAATTGTTGAAGGTACTCTGCTGCGAAGAATCAAGGGCGGTATCGTGGTTGATCTTTTCGGCATTGACGCCTTTTTACCCGGATCCCAGATAGCTCTGAGACAGATTCCCGATATGGACGATATTATCGGAAAAAAGTTTTCCTTCAAAGTAATCAAGGTGAATAAACTCCGCAGAAACATTGTTGTTTCCCGCCGGGTTATCCTTGAGGAAGAACGGGCTGAGCTTCGCGAAGAAACCATCTCCAAAATTGAAAAAGGCAAGGTTATCACCGGTGAAGTGAAAAACATTACCGATTTCGGTGCCTTTATTGATCTGGGCGGTGTTGACGGACTGCTGCACATTACCGACATGTCCTGGGGGCGCGTAAACGACCCTCATGATATCGTGGAAATGCACCAGAAGCTTGATGTTATGGTTCTGGACTACAACAAAAACAAAGAACGGATCTCCCTTGGTCTCAAACAGCTTTCCGAGCATCCCTGGGACGGCATTGAGGAAAAATACCCCGAAGGAACCCGTGTCCGCGGCCGAATCGTTTCAATTACCGATTACGGTGCGTTTATGGAAATTGAGAAAGGTATTGAAGGCCTGATTCACATTTCCGAAATGTCCTGGACACAACATATTAAGCACCCTTCAAAAATTGTTTCCGTGGGTGATATTGTAGAGGCGGTGGTACTCAAAATTGACCGAAATGAGCAAAAAATATCCCTCGGCCTTAAACAGCTTGAACCCGATCCATGGGATAATATTCGGGAAGAATATCCCATCGGAAAGGTTGTCACCGGCAAGGTGCGTAATCTGGCAAGTTTTGGCGCCTTTGTTGAGCTTAAGGAAGGCATTGACGGTCTGATCCATATCTCAGATATGTCCTGGACTAAGAAAATTGCCTCCGCCGATGAAATCCTGTCCAAGGGTGATGTTATTGACGTAAAAGTAATTGATATTGATGAAAGCAAGCGTCGCATTTCCCTCGGTCTTAAACAGCTGACGGAAGACCCCTGGGATGAATTGTCACAGAAATTCCTTGTGGGCAACAGCGTACCCGTAACGGTTTCACGCATGCTTGATCGCGGAATTATTGTTGACCTTGGAGATGAAGTGGAAGGGTTTATACCTCTTAAGGAGCTGGGTCGTGAGGTTAAACACCCCGTGGCCATCTACAGCAGAGGAGATTCCTTTGAAGCTGAAGTGATTGAGTTTGATCTTGACGGACGACGGATCATTCTTTCCATCAAGGAACGCTATAAGGACAGCGAAGAATTCAAGCAGCATTGCGAGGAATTCCCTGTCAAGGAAGATATCGACCTGGAAAAGGCTATCGCCCGTGAAGATGCGGAAATGTAGCCTTCGGTATACCCGAATAAAAGAGAAAGCAGTTTTCTGCTTTCTCTTTTTCTTTCTTTCCCTGATGAGGTTTGTATGAAAAAAATCGGTATTCTTAACGGCCCCAACATTAATCGTCTGGGACTGCGCGAACCCGCACTTTATGGAAGCACGTCCTATGAAGATCTCTGTGAGGAGTGGAACAAAAAAGCCCGGGAACTCGGGGTGGAGCTGCGGATCTTTCAGTCAAACCACGAAGGCGAACTTGCAGATACGATTCACAATTGGGCCGATGCGGGTGTTCAAGGCGTGATATTCAACCCCGCGGCCTATACCCATTCAAGCATCGCCCTGCGTGATGCCATCAGCTCCACGGATATGCTGTTTCTTGAGGTGCATATTTCAAATATTTACACCCGGGAATCCTTTCGCCATACCTCCTTTACGGCTCCCGTTTCTCTGGGAGTAATCTCCGGTCTGGGAACGGTGGGATACCTTCTTGCTCTGGAATATCTGTGGCAGAAATGACACAGAAAAAGACAATATTAACCCTGGGGCCGGCCCAAACCTTCTCCCATGAAGCTTCGCAGATTTTCTCACGGGAATGCGGAGGCGGGCATGGATTTATTTTTGGAAAAACCATTACAAAAATCTGCAGAGCCCTTGCCAAAGACACCGCAGATTACGCAGTTGTCCCCATAGAGAACCTCTCCGAAGGATTTGTCCAGGAAACCCTGGACTGTCTTATAGACACTCCCTTACACATTATTCATGAGCTGACCCTTTCAGTACAATTCAGTTTTGTTGCCAATACCGAAAATCTCCACGGCCTTGACAAAGTATATGTTCAGTCCGTAGCCTACGGCCAGTGCTCCCACTTTATTTCCAATCTTGAGCGGGGAGAGATTGTGTATACAGACAGCAATATTGAATCCCTCCACCGTCTTTTGAAAGAAAGCAGATATCATGCGGGGGCAATTATCCCCTGCCATGCCGTAAAAGACGGAGCAGATTTTCCCTGCACCATAGCAAATGTTAATAATTATGAACATAATAAAACACGTTTTGTGGTACTGTCAAAAAAACCGTCCGCCATTGCCCCCGCGGATACCCACGTCAAAACCACCCTCCTTGTTATGGACAACAGTGACCATTCAGGAATACTCAGCGCCATAACCAACGCCCTGTCATCCCGGAAGATCAATATGACTTCCATAATATCGCGACCGACAAAAGAAGCGATTGGAAAGTATCATTTTTTTATTGATATTGAGGGACATGGGGATACCCAGACTATCACAGATGCCGTCAGCGAGATACACCGTTTTTTTCCCTGCCGTATCCTCGGCATTTACCACTGGGAACGGGAGTAATTTTCGCTTCTGCATACCCGAATTATATTTATACGAGATATAAATTGACAGGTTCAAAAGCGTATAAATATTTTATGCCTGTAACCGTTCAAACCAAGGATATGATATGAAAATAACCCTGATACCCATACTTGCCCTCCTGCTTCTTTCTTCATGTAAATTCTTTGACGATACAAGCAGTATCGGTTCCGATATGATTGGAGACCGTGATTCCAGCGCCACGGATTTTGAAGGTGAATACAAGACCATTGCCCTCACCGCAGAAGGAAGCAGCGTTTCGGATACCTTGTCCTCGCGTCACCGCTACGCCGACTCCCTTGTATCCGGCAGTGGAAAACTTCCCTATGAGGCAGTTGTGGGGTCATGGAAAGACCAGCGAAGCCTGGTCTCTCTTTCGTTTCTGCCCCATACCGACGATGATGAGACCGTACGCCTGGACGATGTCCTTGACTCCCTGTACAACAAACTGGAAGATCCCGAAGAAAACTGGAATGACGAAAATCTTACGGCTCAGCTGACCATGAATACCAACAGAACCAAATCAACCGCAGAAAGTTATAATCTTCGCGCTCTTCTCATGGATGCTCATATTGAGGACTCCCTCGATATTTTTGAACACATCGGTTTTGACGATCTCAATGAGCTCCCCGTTCTGGGTAACGGGACTCTCTTGGGTGATTATACCAGCGGTTCCGTTCCTCTCAATATTACCTATATGCACGACGGTGAGATCGATGAGGATCCCGGCTATACACGAATGCGCCTGGTTTCTGCAGACAGCTCCCATGATGTGCATACAGACACAATCACCGATACAATCCGCGGTGAATCCGTGTATTCAGATACCACGGACGGGCTGCTTATCCCCAACCGTTTCAAAATAGAGGATACCGATACAACCCGCGAGGACTCTCTTTTGCCTCTGGCTAAGCTACCGGACTATGAACACGGTGAGTTTGATTTTAAAAATCATTACGAAATATCCGATTCTGCACAGGACACCCTGATTGATACAATTACGGATCCTATGAACGAAATAAACCTCAGTGAAATTAATCTGCGGGATTTTATCTATGAAGAACTGGAGGAGGATAATCCCTACGATTCTCTCTCACGATTTATACTCAGAACCGTAGGACCTAATAACGACACCGCTGATATTGATACACTGTTTCACTTCACAGACAGTAATAAGGAATTCGACTACCTTATTTTTCCCCGCCAGGAAACCACCGAAGAGTATATGGAATATGAGGATTCCGTTACACTCAAAGATGGTTCCGATGAGAAAATCATTCAGTACGTGCGTAAAACCCACACAAAAACAAAGACCTACACCCCTCTTCGGTATAAGCAGATCAAGCGCTCCACCGGTTCTGTATCGGCTGCAAACCTGGCCTTTATTGATGCAGCTGGAAGGGAACACAGCTATACGGACACCCTGGATATGATTCTTGATTTCACAGAATATCAGGACAGCTCCCTTCTGTTTCTTGCAGAACCGAGAATCACTTTTTCTGTGAAGGAAACAATTCGGCGGGATGACAACAGCGTGGATACCCTTACCCACAGTATATCCTATCATCCGGCCTTCTACCGTATGAACAGCCTCACAGAACCCCCTATAGATGAAGATGCCGTTGTTTCTGACGGTGGTTCGCAGAGGTTTTCCCGCATAAAACTCTCCATGGATGATTTCTGGAAAAATATACAGAATCACAACAGCCGAAGCATCCTTCATTCAAATATAAAACTTGCAGTGGATTCCGCCCATTTCCCCGACTATCATGAAGACAGTATTCGGCTTCGGGGTATTATACTTGATACCCTCTTTGATAATCCACACAGTGCAAATGCCGATCTGATGAGTTACCGCGGTCGTCAACCCTTCAGCTTTACTGTCACCGAAGGGGAAGACGAAGAAATAATTCTTACCCAGGAAGGGGTCACAAAAAACCTTCTTGATATTCGCTACAGCCCCAAAAACACAAACCAAAAACGCGAGCTGACCGCAATTCCCGAAACATACCTGTATCTCTGGATTGCAGAAACCAATCTCGGGCGGGTCTACTGGAACACCGAAACAACCTATCCCTTTACTTACATTATTCAGGATTAAGAGGTATTGTAATGAATATACGAACCATAACCGTACTGCTGCTGTCCTTTTCTGCATGCCTGACAGCCCGGACTTCACTACTGGGAACAAATTATCTTTCCGGAATAGAAAATAATTTCGGCATAGAAGGCGCGGCCTATCGGGCAAACTCAAATCCGACCCTGCTGATGCGGGGCACCCCCGCAAACCTTGCCGCCATAGACTCCACGGCCTATTCATTCTCCTTTGGCCTCGATATGACGCGCATCATGGATGATCAAGGACATACAAACTTCATGCACGGCATGCCCACGTTCTTCGGAATAGGCCTCTCCCTTTCTGATCTGGGCAATATCGGTTTGGGCTACAATCAGAAAAGCTTTTCCACCTACCATTATCTCAGTGATGAAATTCTGCTTGATGTAAACCCCGACGGATCTGATACTGATGATCCCGACTCGCTTTTCGGCAAAAAGGATTTCGATATGTACAGCGATCTTACAGCATGGCAGATTGCGTATTCAAAGGAAATCACCCCCTTCTTTCGTCCCGGTATTGCCTACGAGCGGCGGTATTTTAACCGTCAGCGCACGCAGATGACAAGCCTGCGTGATTTTGATCTGGGCACCATAGATACCCTGCAGTGGACCCATCCTGCCAACGCCCTTAATCTGGGACTCAGCGGAACAGTCAGCCGTCTGAGTTACGCTGTGAGCGGTACCTATATCTTTGAAAACGATGTGGAACGGCGACGAAATATACTGAGACTGGAAAATGTATCCGGTACTATTTCCGGAGGGCAGATTCATGACTCCTCTTCCACCACCGAAACCTACCGGATGAAGCTGCCCTCAGAAGGCGGAATGGGGCTTGGCTATGCACTACAGGATAATCTTACGGCATACATGGACTACGCCATGGTATTCTGGGAGGATTTCTGGACCAATGCCCGGGAGCTGAGCCGCGATTATTCCAATACCTACAGCCTTGCCGGCGGGGTTGAATATACACCGGCCCTGAATAAGCTGAACCCCAATTATCTGGAAATCATTACCTATAGCGCCGGTCTTTCCTATCGTACGCTCCCCGTGGACGGGGATGATGAATTCTCCCTGAATATGGGCTTTAATTTTCCCCTGGGAGAATCGGGAAATCTTTCCGTTGCTCTTGAAAGCGGAATCCGTCGCAGCGACACCTACGACTATGATGAAAATTTTGCCACATTGTGGCTCAGCACCGGTGGCGGAAAGTAAGAAAGATCTCAGAGAAGGCCCGTTACCAGCAGATCTTTTCCCAGGTGAATATACTCCACCTGCTGCAGCTCACGGGCCTCTTCCATATATACCGGTGAAGCGGTAAACAGCTTCTTTCCCCCTCCAAGAATCCTCGGCGCATAAAACAGATACACACGGTTGACGCAGCGGGCCTGCAGAAATGATTGTGCAAGAATACTTCCTCCCTCAACAAAGAGAGAGTCGATTCCTTCTGCATAGGCACGGGAAAGAAATACGGGCACCATTTTTTCCAAAGCGGTTTCTCCGGTATACCAGTATTCAGGACCGGATTCTTTTACAATGGCTCCCGCTTCTCCCCCGGCGCAAACAATAATAGTTCTCACCTCATGGGCGTGAGTATAAAAATAACTGTCATGGTGTATCGATCCGGAGCGTGAAAAGACAATTCTCACGGGATTCTTCCCCGGAATATCCCGAACCGTAAGGCGGGGATTGTCCATACGCAGAGTAGCTGCTCCCACGGCAATAGCCGTATGACAGGCACGCAACTGATGTACCTTTTTTCGGGACGCCTCCCGGGTAATCCATTTTGGTTTTCCCGTGGTATCGGCAATGGCACCGTCCAGGGTGAGGGCAATTTTGAGAGATACCCAGCATTTTTTGTGCTGTATATAATAAAAGAAATCTTCATTGACCCGATACGCTTCCTGTGACGCAACATCGGTTGTCACCTCAATACCCGCTTCGGCAAGCTGCCGGGCACCGCTGCCGCGGACCTGCGGATTGGGATCTGTGAGTGCATAAACCACACGGGAAATCCGGGCATGAATAATCGCATCAGTGCAGGGAGGGGTTTTCCCATGGTGACAGCAGGGCTCAAGGGTAACATACAGGGTAGCATCTTTGCAATTATGCACTCCGGCATCCTTGATGGCAGCCACCTCCGCATGATCACCTCCGGCGGGCGCAGTGGCACCACTTCCCAAAACAGATCCATCTTTGATAATAAGGGCTCCCACGGCAGGATTGGGCGCTGTCAATCCCTTTACCTGCCATGCCTTTCGTACGGCCCGTCTCATATACTCATAATCTGTCATATCGCTCCCCGTGGGTAGAATCTGAAAAAATATATTATGCCGTCAACAGATAACAGCGACCCGCCTGAGCACGAGTCATTTACTGAGGTCACCGGATATAAATTACGCAGTTCACTACCTGCAGCATATAATATATTTTGAACTTACAGCGTACCTCTTTTCATCAGGAAGTAATTATGCGCTACGGTATTGTTATATTCTTCAGTCTGTGTATTCTCGTCTCATGCACAAAGGATACCAGGCGTACCTTTCCCGAAACAGACGGAGATGCCCATATCCGCACAGACCTTATGGAGGAAACGGAAGATACCCTCCAGGAAATAACCATTCAGTTCAGGACCCCTGAAGCCCTTGACCGCTTCCTTGAATTTCTTGAAGATGAGATGCCCGGGTATCTGGAAAAGGATATGAGCAGAATTCAGCGGGATTCCCTCTTTATCACCCTTATGCCAACGGACAGTATCAACATCATTGAAGAAGATGTGTTTTATGAATTACTTCCTCATGACACCATGGAAGCCGCAATTCAGGATACGGCAGGCCGGGATTTTCTTCCCGAAGCCAATATACACATACTCTCACCCTTCAGCGTCATAAACGATCCCTTCCGTGCACTCAGTCAGGATTCGGTCCATACCTTTATCTCAATTGACAATCGCAAAACACAGGTGGTGCTCACCTTTGATGCCCCTGCGCTGGGCAATACCAATGCCATTGAACTCACGGAAGAATGGAACTCACTTCTTTCGCTGTATCCGCAATTCGGACGGTCTGTTCTGGGGATTGTGGAGGGCTTGTTCGATCGCCGGGAAAGCATTCGCATCACGGGGATAACACCAAAAAACCACAATACTATTGAGCTGACTCTTACCCGGCCCAAGATTCAGGGGTACAGCACCGAATTAATAGCCCTGTTACCGGGACTGACCGGAAAATACCGAAACCGCTTTACCCGGGAAACCACCTCCTATACCATTGCAGATACAACACTTTCCCCCTATGCCGCTTCAATAGACGTGGAATATAACAGCGACTTTGATCCCGTCATAGAACTTTCCATGGGCCGCAGTGACGGAGTTATTATCTATCAGGATGAAAACCGTTCCACCATACAGCGACGCGTGAATCAGGCGGAATTACATGAAATTGATCGAAATCTGGTATTTCTCAGCTTCGGAAATCTTCTCACCCAGCCCATCCGGAAAACTCTCTGCTCAGCAATTTCCCCCACGGATATGGTTCATCAGATATCCTCAGAGGGATCACTGCGTGAAATGATATTTCCCGACGGCCCGGCTCCTTCCCACCTCAGTCCTGAAGACCCGGATATCCCGGAAAACACAATTCAGATCATTCATCCCGCCCAAAACCCCATTGCAGCAACCACTGCGGCCGCCCTTGCCTTCCAGCTTCGGCAAAAGGGGTTTCAGGCAGAGGTTTCCCGGGATTCATATGAAGAAAAACTCCACAGCGGTGAGTTTATGATCGCCGTGGGATCCATTAATGAAAGCCTCACTGAGCTTGAAAAAAGCCGGGGATTTGTCGCTGACTACTGGTTTCAGGGCAATACCGATGAAGTCCGCCGAATCCGTAATTTCAGACAAAAGGCTCTTTTTTCCATACCCCTCTACCTGGCACTTCAGCCGGGAGTGGAAATGGTTGATACAGATCTTACCACCCTGCACAGAGTTCCAAATGCACAGTAAATTCGGAGCCTGGGTGTGTTTTGTGCTGTTTTTATACGTCCATGGAGAAATACCCCCTGAATATGAATCAAAATTAGATTGGGCGTTGCACCGCAGAGAAGCCGTATCAAAGGGGCATGTGGTCCATGAAAAGCCCGAAACCTTTCTTGCCTACTCCTTTGAAACAGTACCTTTTTCCTATCATAAGGTACGGGAGACGATTGAAAGCTATCATGCCTATGAAGAAATTTTCAGCTGGTTGACGCGCTGTATTGCCGTGGACAGCACGAAGGAAACCTATTTTTTTGAAATGGGCAAATTCATCTTTCGATATTGGTCTGTAATTGATATGGAACAGCGCAGAGTACAGGACAATGTCCTCTATATAACCTTTACTCAAAATACGGACGACTCCCTCAACACCGCATGGCGGGAACAAAAGGACGGAATTATCTCCATAGAAAACAATGACTTTGTCCTGCAATGGCTTATCGCCGCCGTGGATTCTGAAACCACACGATTCGGACTGGTAACCTATTCCGTACCAAATACCCGTATCCCCCGGTGGCTGACCCGCATGGCCATGGAAATTGTTGTGCCGGCGTGCACACAGGACATCATTGCCGCCCTGGAAGAAAGAAATGGGTAGTATTGCTCTGACGGCGTGCTCAAACAGCCGGGAAAAAAGCTGCAAAAATGAAGTAACGCAATTGCAATCACTGTTGGAACAGCACGGATTCCATACCACACTCTCCCGTTTTTTCTACAGCAAAACGCCCCTGATGGATATTCAACGGCGTAAAGGCAGAGAACTGGAGGATTATATCCATGATCCTGAAATTTGGGCTGTTATGGATCTTTCAGGAGGAGACGGTGCAAATCTCTGCTTACAGGGCATAAATCTGTCCCGACCTGTTCACGGACAAAAGCCTTTTTTTGCCTTCAGTGATACCTCGGTTTTGCTCAATACCCTGACGGAACGCAAGCTTCTTGAGGGCGTGTATTTTCCTGTCAGAAACTGTCTGCACCCGCAAGCATTCCGCATGGTGCGTTCAATTCTTAAAAAAAAGCCCGTACCCCCACCTCCCTTCACCTTTCTTCAGGGCAGCTCCATGCAGGGCGATATTATGGGGGGCAATATCCGCTGTTTTCTCAAAACCGCCGGAACCGACTATTTCCCCAACCTGAAAAACAAGATTCTGTTTCTGGAAAGCCGCAGTGCCGATGAGTACCGTTTTGCCTCCTACTTCCGGCAGCTTCAGGATATGGGCATTATTTCTGCGGTCGCCGGTATTCTTATCGGCGAATGTACCTTCCTTGAGAAAAAGCACGGCGCACGGGAGTGCCGGCGTTTTTTTCGTGAATTGACACAGGAGATATCCCTTCCCGTGGCAAAAACCGATTATGCCGGCCATGGTGCACAGGCGCTCCCCCTTGTTTTTGGAAGATCATATACATGGGAATCACCATTGCAGCCCTAAGTATCGCCGGCACTGCGTGTCTTGCTCTGTCGGTGATATGGAATACCCTCAGGCATACAAGCCCGCCCCTGCCTTCACACCCAAAGACCCGTGAAGCACTGTGCTTTTTCATAGAGGATAATCCCCGCCGGATTATTGATCTGGGGTCCGGATGGGGAGGGCTGCTTTTTTTCTGTGGAGAAAAATTTCCCGAAGCTCAGCGTGTGGGGTACGAAATATCACCGGTTCCCGCCTGGTTCTCCGCGGGGGTATCAACTGTATTCAGAAAAGAATGTCATATTATCCACTCCTGCTTCAGCAATCTCTCTATAGAAGAGGGAGACTATCTTCTGGCCTATCTCTGCCCGGAAAGCATGGAGATGCTTGAAGCTCATCTGCGGGAAGAAACAAAGACATTCTATCTCATTTCCCACACCTTCGCCCTGCCCCATACCCCGTATACAGACAAAACAACGGCGGATGACATGTACTCCAGCCCGGTGTATCTTTACGTATTTCCCACCGCCACGAAGAGATAAAATCATCACCGATTCCGCCCAATTGCTGAATCGGAGTATATATTTCATGCATTATTGTTTTTGGAGGATGTTCTTTTCATGTACAACAGAATATATTCGGAGATCCTTCGGCTGAATATGCCGGCCCCGGAACTGATTACCACCCTGACTCTTGTCTCAGCAGCGCTTCTTGCAGTGTTTTTTCTAAAGCTCTTTTTAAAAAAGATCACCCTGCCCATAGTGATAAGAATTTCTAAGAAAAGCGCCGTCACCTGGGATGACACTCTGCTCAAACACCGGGCCGCCACCAAAATAAACCGACTGATCTGCGTTCTTGGTTTTATCGCCCTCATACAAAACTGGCTTGCCCCGGTCCGGGAGTATCAGCAAATCATTCTTTTGGTGTCCCATCTCTATCTTCTGTATACAGTTGCCATACTGCTTTTTGCCCTTATAAACGCCGGAGGGGAAATTTACAAATCATTCACCTTTGCCCGCCAGATTCCTATTAATGTCTTTATGCAGGTGTTTAAGATTCTCATCATTCTCTTTGTTATAATCACGGGAATTTCCATTATCCTTGATCAGTCTCCGGCACTTCTACTCAGCAGTCTCGGGGCAATGACCGCCATTATTATGCTGATATTTAAAGATCCGATACTTGGGTTTATGGCGGGCATTCAGCTGTCAGCAAACAAAATGCTGGCCCTTGGGGACTGGCTTGAAATGCC
>JBNJEI010000035.1:0-24801 GCA_051745755.1 Fibrobacterota bacterium | reverse complement strand
CAGTGGCCATCACAGCGGCACCCCCCGTCTCTTCAGAAAATACAATCAGCCCACACACCATACACACAACACTGTTTTGCCAGCCTAACAAGCGCAGCATGCGTACTGTACGCCGCCCAATACTTCTGAGGAGACAGGCTGTTTTCATTAGGCTGACCATCAATACAGCGTACACCCCGGATAAAGGCGATTCATTCCTTGGCCATTTTTTTTGTGCATTTCCAGATGAGGATATATATATTGTTATACTAATCTAACTTTATTGGAGGAACAATGCAGCTTAAAGATCTTTCGCCCGGTGACAGTGCTGTTGTACGGGGATACCGGGATACTGAAAAGCAGTATCTCAGCAAACTTATGGCCATGGGAATTACCCGCGGAACACCCGTAAGAATGGTAAAACGGGCCCCACTGGGAGATCCGGTTCAAATAGAGGTTCGCGGTTTTCACCTGTCCCTGCGTAAGGATGAAGCCGATATATTGATCCTGGGAGGGCAGGATGAGTAATGTTCGTACCGTGGGGCTTCTGGGAAACCCAAACTGTGGAAAATCCGCCGTATTTAATACCATCTCCGGTGGAAAACAGAAGACCGGAAACTGGCCCGGTGTAACCGTGGAACTTGTGGAAAGCTTTTTCACCGTGGAGGGAGAAACAATCCGCCTGGTTGACCTTCCGGGAACATATTCCCTGTCAGCCTATTCGGAAGACGAAAAAGCGGCGCGGGACTTCATTCGTTCCGGTGAAGCAGATCTTTTTGTCAATATTCTGGATGCATCAAATCTGGAGCGCAACCTCTACCTGACAACCCATCTTATCGAGATGGATGTACCCATGGTGCTTGTTCTTAATATGAAAGATATTGCCCAGGCCCGGGATATTCACATACACACAGAAAAACTCAGTGCTCTCCTCGGCCTTCCTGTGGAGTATATCTCAGCGGTACAGAAATCTTCGGGGGAAACGATCCGCGCGCTTATATCATCAGGACTGCAGGATCTTCCAAAGGCAACCGCCTCGGTAACCTATGAAAACGAAATTGAAGATGCGGTGAAAGAATTAGGGTCGCTTCCTGTCCAGGATGAGCATTGGGCTGAAAAAACGCACCGGTGGCAGGCGATAAAACTCCTTGAAGGTGATGATGAAGCGATTAAGCAACTCTCAGACCCACAAAAAGAGCGCGTGAAAACAGTACGCCGAAATATTGAAAAAACCGTGGGGGAAGAACCTGATATACTTATTGCCGATGGCCGTTACGGATTTATACACAGCATTATGAAAGCTGCGGTTCAGCGCGGTGAGCCGAGAAAAACCGTAACAGATTTTATAGACAGGTTTGCCCTCAATAAACTGCTGGGACTGCCCATATTTTTCGCAATGATGTATCTGCTTTTCTGGGCAACAATAAATCTGGGCGGAGCCTTTATAGATTTCTTTGATAGTGCCGCGGGCACCCTGTTTGTTGACGGCCCAGCCCATGTACTCCAGCAGATACATGCACCTCAATGGCTCTCAGCAATAGTGGCAACAGGAGTGGGCGGAGGGCTTCAGACCGTCGCTACCTTTATACCGATCATCTTTGTGCTCTTTTTTATGCTCTCCCTCCTTGAGGATTCCGGATATATGGCACGGGGAGCATTTATGATGGATAAGCTTATGCGGTATATCGGACTTCCGGGAAAGGCCTTTATACCTCTTTTGGTTGGCTTTGGATGCACAGTTCCGGCCATTATGTCAACACGAACACTGGACAGCAGACGGGATCGGATTCTTACCATATTTATGGCCCCCTTTATGTCATGCGGAGCCCGGCTGCCCGTATATGCACTTTTTGCCGCAGCCTTCTTTCCCGCAAACGGTCAGAATGTGGTATTTGCCATATATATCATCGGGATGGTGATTGCAGTCTTAACCGGTCTCCTTTTGAGAAAAACCCTCTTCAAGACTGCGTCAGTCCCTTTTGTATTGGAATTACCACCGTACCATACACCGCGTCTGAAGCACGTATGCATCCATACATGGGATAAACTGAGGGATTTTGTCCTTCGGGCCGGTAAAGTACTGATTATAATTGTTGCCATTCTCGGATTTCTCAATTCCCTGGGAACGGATGGCTCCTTCGGGCATGAGGACAGCAGCAGTTCAGTTCTTACCGTAGCCGGAAAAGCGGTTACACCCATATTCAAACCCTTCGGAGTAACTGAAGAAAACTGGCCCGCTTCTGTGGGGCTCTTTACCGGGCTTTTTGCAAAGGAGGTTATCGTGGGAACCGTGAATACACTGTATGCCAGTGAGAGTGATGCTCAGCAGGAGCAGGGGGAGGAATACTCTCTCTTTGGCGGACTGAAAGAGGCCTTTTTGACAATTCCAGCAAACCTGGGCGATGTCCTTGCCCCGCAGACTCTGAAGGATCCCCTTGGTATGGATGTGGGAAATGTTTCCAATACTGATGCAGCCTCTGAAGAGCTGGAAGTGGAGCCGAAGGTGTTCAGTATTATGCGTGAACGCTTTGGTACGTGGCAGGCGGCCTTTGCCTACCTTCTATTTGTACTGATGTATGTCCCCTGCTTAGTGGCGGTTGCAGCAATGAAGCGTGAAATCGGCTGGGCGTACACGCTCTTTCAGATAACCTACGCCACAGCTCTTGCCTGGATATCGGCGACTCTCTTTTATCAGATAACCGTGGGCCATTCTGTTGGCTATATTTCGGCGGCGGTGGCAGGCCTTTTCCTGATAATTGCGGCCATACGTGTATATGCAGGGTTTGCAGAAAAAACCAAGGCGGCGGTATAAGACGAAATAATTGGAGGAATAATGGATGTACGTAAAATACGACGTGTACTGCAGGAAAATAGTTCATTGACCCTGGGAGAACTCAGCTATCATGCAGAGGTCTCACCCGACGATCTTCTCCCCGTATTGCGGGAGTGGGTCAGTTCGGGACGGATCAGGGAGATTGCGGAAACTCCGGTGTGCGGGGGCACCTGCTCCTGTTCGGGAAGTGTGCAACAGCTCTGTTCAGTGGAGCAGAATATGCGCTATACATGGCGTAAAGAAACTCAAAAATCAGCTGAAAAATAACTGTAATAAAGGAGATTTGTATGAAAAAGCTGACCATAACTGTAATGGTAACACTATTGACCGCTGTATTTCAGACAGCGGCTCTTGACACTACTGAACCCTTCGATATCGGCTTTACGAATATCGAATTATACGGCGGATTCGGAGGAATCGGCGCTGAGAAAGGCGCCCGCAGTATTACTGCGGAACAGGTAATCGGTGTGGGGATTACAGATCGCCTCTCTGCGTCCTTTGCCTATTCCTATGAGTCCAATGAGTATTTTGCAAACTCTGCCGGAGGCGCGACTCTGGGGCTCTTTGCCACTCTTATTGATCAGGATGTTTTTGATCTGGATGTGGCAGCAGGAGTTATACCCGGCGACGGAATAACCCTGGGCACAGAGCTCAATGCAGATTTCAGTACACTGGGTCTTCAACTCGCAATTGAAGAATCATTTTCCAACGGCGGGGCAGATACCGTTGCTGCAGCCACGGCCCTTGCACCGCTGGTGTACTGGTCGTTTTCAGATGCGGCGCAGATCCTTGCCGCCTTTGATGTATCCTTTATCCACAGCGGGCCGGAAGAGGGAACCGATATCGGTGCCGTTGCCATCGGTTTTAACCGTGTTCTTTCCGATGCCGTCGAGTTGATCACCGAGGCTTCCTGGGATATTCCCGATGATAACGAAGAGGGTACGCTGGGGCTGTCTGTCGGATTTGTTGCCACGGTGGAATAACCCAAAACACTCTGTTTTCCCGAATCCCACCATTTATCCGGGAAAATGGCTACCGGTTTTCCGACTTCTTTGGTAATTTTGCCAAAGAAGTCATTTTTCCTGACCTCAACTTCCAGGCCACCCACCCCATACCTGCTCCAAGCACCACTCCTGCCCCCACATCAAAGGGATAATGCACCCCCAGATAGATCCGGGAATAAGCCACGGCTGCTCCGGCAATAAGTATAAGAACCGCCGGTACCCCCTTCAAAACACAGGCCCATAACACAGCCTGACCGGCAATATTTACTGCATGGTTTGAGGGAAAGGAATATCCGTTGGAATTTTTGGAAAAGAAATTACACTCAGGAAAGTAGCGATGTGTTCCCCGATCATCAAAATAGACTGAATGAGCAGGACGCTTACGCCCGAATAAGGGTTTGAGAACGCGGTAGGTCAGCAAATCCGTTGCCGCAAAAAGAAGCAGGGCAGTTCCCACCGTAATCAGAGCCGCTTTGCGAAAACGGTGTGCCACTGCATAAATAACAAAAAGGCTCAGAATGGTACCGATCAGAAATTCCGAATCGGAAATAAAGGGCATAAGCACATCAAAAAACGGATTGGAAAGATCCCGGTTCAAAAACCGAAACAGGGCGTGATCAACACTGACAGGGTTCATTTTTCCTCCATACTAATAGTATGATTTAGCACATTTTCACTGCAACTCTCAAAAGGCTTTACCCCTGCTTGCAGAGGGCAATCAGATACGGTCACGGGTATCCTGAACGCAGTTTACACAATATATCTGGCCCTCATCGGAAAAAACAGAATAACACTCCAGGTATTACCAACCCATACAAATGACACAGAGGTGTGCGGCATTTGTTTTACTGACATAAAGCCTCTTTGGATAAAAATATATTATCCATTGCGTGAAAATTTCTTAAAACCGCACCTGCATACCCAACCTGTCCAATGCAGACACATATCCAACGCTTATTTCGGATACCCCACACTACATTACCGAAAGTTTCAAACAAAGCTGACTCCCATTCAAAAAGCAGAAGGTAACATCTTTCGCTTTAGCCCAATGCTCTTCACTCATCTGCCTGAGCAATGCATTCTTCGCAGATATTTTTATGGATATACTACATTCATTGTTTCCCCTCCTCCTACCCTGAACATCACAGTATGCTATATGTACACCCCAACACCGTTACATAAAAGTGTCGCGATTCTACTGTGACAGTCCGATGGAAAGAACCGCCAGCCCCGCGGAAATATCTTCATCCTGCACAATGACATTCTGCGGGACATTCAGTTTCAGGGAACTGAAATTCCAGATACCCCGGATACCGGAATCAACCATTATATCTGCAATTTCCTGTGCGGCATGCGGAGGAACAGTCAAAACCCCCAGTGAAACGGAACACCGCTGCACCAATTCGTGAAACCGTGATACTGAAAAAATTTCCTTTCCGTGTATGTGCCGTCCAACCTTCTCTTCATTACTGTCAAATCCGGCAAGAATCGTGAGCCCCTTGTCAGCAAATCCATCATAGCCCAGTAAGGCGGTCCCCAATGCCCCAACCCCCACAAGAAAGGCCTCCCTGCATCGATTCCACCCGAGAAATATTCGGATCTGCCGAATTAACTCCTCTATGGGATATCCCTTTTTGGGTAGGCCCACAATATCCGTATACGCCATATCCTTGCGAACCTGTATGGGAGTTAATCCCAGACGACGGGCAATTGTGGTGGCGGAAACCCAGACACCCTGCTCTGCCTGGAGCTTCTGCAAAACCGTCAGATACAGCGGCAGGCGTTTTACCGTAGGAACCGGGACACCCCGATCATTTCTTCCCATCTTACTCCCTTCGCAGCAAAAGCAAATTAATATACATTAAAATACAATAAACTATTGCGCAGGGATTTATAAGATATATTTTTATCGATATAAAGTTATTTATAAGAGGTTGTATGGATATAACCATCTGCATGGGAAGCTCCTGTTATAGCAGAGGAAACGCTGAAAACCTGCGGTTTTTGGAAGAATATTGCGCGGGTAAGGGAAAAGAAAACACCCTGCACATTGTGGGCAGCCTGTGCATGGAGCAGTGTAAAAAAGGACCGCATATAACTCTGGACCACACCGCATATGAAGGGGTAACCCTGCCCCATCTGAAGACTCTGATTGCGGAACGGAAGAATCATGAGTAGCCCTGTGCATGCACCGATATATACAGAACAGCGAAGCTGTCAGGATTGTTATAAATGCGTTCGCCAATGCCCGGTTAAGGCAATTGAAGTTGTTGATTCCAGTGCCGTGGTAAACCATACATATTGTATTTTTTGCGGCAAATGCACCCGGGTATGTCCGGCGCAGGCAAAGAAAATCCGCACCGATCTTTCACGCGCCCGTGAAATGGTACGTCGTCCGGGACGGGCAGTATTGAGCCTGGCACCAAGTTTTTCCGCCGAATTTACCGATATTTCTGAAGCACGCCTCATCACGGCCCTGAAGTCTCTTGGATTCTGGGGCATATCGGAAACAGCCCTGGGAGCAGAGATTATCACAGAGTATGTGCGAAACAGTCCGCATTCTTCCCTTGAAATATCCACGGCCTGTCCCTGCATCGTTGAACTTGTAGTAAAATATCTGCCCCATCTTATCCCCACCCTCTCAAAAACCATGAGCCCGCTAATGGCACATGCAGCACTGTTACAACATACCTACGGCCCCGATACCACCATCATCTTTGCAGGTCCCTGTCCGGCCAAAAAACTTGAAGCAGACCGGGGTGATACAGCGGTGGATCTTGCCCTCACCTTTGCCGAACTCCGCCTATGGCTTCAGGATGCAGATACACCCGAAAAAGACGGAACTTTTGTGCCCCGAAAGGCCGGCTGTGCCGCCCTGTTTCCCCGTGACGGCGGAATGATGGAGGTCATGAAGAAAAGCGGCTCAACACGCACAATGCTTTCATATTCGGGTATTGATTCGATCTATGAACTGCTGCAGGAGAAAAATATCGCCAACCATGATTTATTTCTTGAGCTGCTCTCCTGCCCCGGCGGCTGCATCAACGGAACCGGAAGCGGTATCCATAAAAATGCCCTTTCACGGGAACTTGCCATCATTGAGCAGGGCAAACGGCCGGTGGGAAAGACAGCTCCCCTTCCCTTTCCTCCCCTGTGTGAATTTCCCACTCAGAAAAACCTCCTGTCTCCGTATTTTTATGAGGAGGAAATCAGAGCGGTTCTTGAGAGCATCGGAAAATATACAGGTGAAGATGAAATAAACTGCTCCGGATGCGGATATAATCTCTGCCGCGATTTTGCCCGGGCATGCCTTATGAAAAAAGCCGAAACCACCATGTGCGTAGTCTTTATGCGCAGACAGGCAGAGGAAAAAAATGATGCGCTTCTGCGTACCATCCCCCTGGCGGTGGTATTAGTTGATGAACAGCAGCGGATCATGGAGTGCAACAGCAGATTCATTTCCCTCTTCGGAGAGATTGATTTTGAGCTCACACCCAGTGAAATCAAGCGCATATACGGTACCAGGGCAGACACCTTTATCTCCGGCATATCTCTTTTTGCAAATTTATTTGAAAGTGATGACACCACCCGGGAAATAACCCGGAGGATTAACAATCGTATCTATCGGATATTCCTGTTTCAGGTACATGAATATCGTCAGGCAGGGGCCATTTTTCAGGACATTACCAGCCCGGCGGTAAAGGCCGAGGAGGTTATTTCAAAAACCGAGGAGGTGATCCGCAAAAACGTTGAAAGCGTGCAGACCATTGCCTCTCTTCTTGGAGAAAATGCAGCAGAAACGCAACTGATGCTCAACTCGATTATAGAAACCTTTACCCCGCAGCCGGATAGTGAGTCACGCCATGGAACCTCCCTTTATTGAGCTGGAACATCAACAGTTTCACAAGAGCACGGAAAAGATCGGCGGAGATGTTTTTTTAAAAAAACGGAGCAAAACACACGGAAGAATCTGTGCCGTGCTTTCCGACGGCCTTGGAAGCGGAATAAAGGCCCACGTTCTGGCAAACCTTACGGCCCGTATGGGACATACATTCCTCAGCAGTAATATGGATATCCGCCGATCCGCTGAAACCATCATGAACTCCCTGCCCGTATGCCGCGAACGGCGCATCAGCTACGCCACATTCACCATGATAGACTGTGACCCCACGGGCAGCATCAGCATCATTGAATACGATAATCCTCCCATACTGCTGCTTCGCAACAACCATATCATGCCCATTGATAAACGTGAAATCATGTTAAACCGAAAACGGGCCTTCAAAAAGGAAGTACTGTATTATTCCACCCTGAAGCTTTATCACGGAGACCGTCTGCTCTTTTTTTCCGACGGTGTAACCCAGTCGGGCATGGGATCAGCAGCAACCCCTCTTGGATGGCGCGAGCCTCAGGTTGGGACATTTGTTGAAAAAACCCTGAGCAATAATCCTGAAATCTCCGCCCGTGCCCTGGCAGAGGCAATAACACGTCGGGCTCTGTACAACGACGGCAATGCTGCCAGGGATGATATCACCTGCGGCAGCCTTTTTGTACGTACCCCCCGAAAGCTCCTTCTGGTTTCCGGTCCCTCCATGCATACCACCGAGGATACACGCATGGCGAATATCTGCCGCACCTATTCAGGGAAAAAAGTCATCTGCGGAGGAACCACGGCAAAAATTATCGCAGACCGATGGAAAAGCCCTCTTACCCTGAACATTACGAATCGCACTGATACCGTTCCTCCCAGCTCACACCTTCCGGGAACAGATCTTGTTACAGAGGGCATATTGACCCTAACAAAAACTGCAGAATATCTTGCAGCGTATCCCGCAGTTTCGCCTTCTCCCCGCGATCCTGCCGGAGCACTGACAACCCTGCTTATGGAGAGTGATGAAGTTAATTTTTTAGTGGGAACAAAAATTAATGAAGCCCATCAGGATCCGGCAATGCCTATAGAAGTAGGTATACGAAGGAATATTATTCGCCGTATCATGAGCATTCTCGAAGAGCGGCATTTGAAAAAAACAACCGTGGAATTTATCTAAGGAGCAGAAGATGAAGCAATCAATCACCCTGAATATATGCCTGGGAACCACCTGTTATATTCTGGGCAGCAGTGATCTTATCAGTGTGGAGGAATATCTACCACGGAAAATACGAAACAACCTCGCCGTAACCGGTTCACCATGCCTGGGATGCTGCAAAGACTCAACGCTCTCAGCACCCTTTATTAAAATTAACGAAGAAATTTACGGCACAGCAACCCGTGAAAAAATCATACACCTCTTACGGGAGGCACGCCGTGCAGACAATGAATAACGATACCACCCGCATACGGAAACAATTGGGAGCACTGCTGGTACGGCTGCTGCGCGAAAATGAGTATTCCGCCCTGGACCGCATTCCCATAGATCTGAGACCCAAAAAAAACCTCCAAAGCCGGTGCTGTATTTATAAGGACCGTGCCATGCTCCGGTATCGTCTTATGGCTCTTTTGGGGATCTCCATAGAAACCGAAGATAATGAATATGCATCACTGGCTGACTATGCACTTTCAGCCTGGAAGCGAACTGCCTCAACGCATCCCGTACTCACCGTCAGTGATGTTGCGTGCAGTTCCTGCTCGGGAGGTATACACCGGGTATCCAATCTCTGCATGGGCTGTGTTGCCCGACCCTGTATGAATAATTGCCCCGTTGATGCCATCGCCATAGAAAACGGGCGTGCCCGCATAGGCAGTGAGAAATGTATTAACTGCGGAAAATGCACCGACCTGTGTCCCTATAAGGCCATCACCTACCATCCGGTTCCCTGTGAAGACAAATGCCCTGTTAAAGCAATTTCCAAAAACGGTGCCGGACAGGCGGTTATCGATTATGATGCGTGTATTTTCTGCGGACGCTGTACCCGCTCCTGTCCCTTTGGGGCCGTTATGGAACGAAGTGCCCTTGTGGATGTACTGCGTACGGTACAGAGTAAAAGCGAAAGCGTTGCTCTTATTGCTCCCTCAATGGTCGGCCAGTTTCCCGGGACCCCTGGTCAATTGGCTGCGGCTCTGCGAAAGATTGGCTTTACCTATGTTGAAGAAGTGTCTGAAGGAGCAGAAACCACAATCGATACAGAAGCCCGTGAGTTTATCGCATTGCAAAACAAGGGGAAACACATCATGGGCACCTCCTGTTGCCCTGCCTATACGGAGGCGGTTAAAAAACATATTCAGGAATTTATTCCACATCTTTCCCATACCAAAAGCCCTCTGTATTATTCCGGTAAAATAGCAAAAGAACGCTACCCCGAAGCTGTTCGGGTCTTTATCGGTCCCTGTGTTGCAAAAAAAGCCGAAGCCCTGCGGGATAATTCTGTGGAGTATGTGCTTACGTATGAAGAATTGGGGGCCCTCTTCATGGGATATGGTATCGAAATACCAGATCTTGCGGATACCTCTTTTGACTCACAGCAAACGACATATCATGCCCGCGGATTTGCTGCATCCGGCGGGGTGAGCCGGGCCGTAGCTCATCGGGTTTCACAGATCAGTGACATTCCGCTTTATCCCCTGCACATCAACGGCCTTGATAAAAAAGGCTTACAGCAATTGCGGGTAGCCGGAAAGGGAAAATGCACCCAAAATCTTGTTGAAGTTATGTCCTGTGAAGGAGGATGCCTGCACGGACCCGGGATAATCTGCAACCCCCGGATAAGTGAAAGAAAACTGAAGGAGTATATGCAGGAATCCTCCCCGGAGGGGACAGCAACATAAACAGAAAACCCATGCTGAAAAAGCCCCTCACGGGTAAAACGCAAACCTATTAGGAACCGATATGGAGTAAATAGTCATATATGGGCTGTCAAAAACTACAGAAAAACCACTGCGGGTTTTCGGAAAACATACAAACAATGCACTTCACCACAGAAAATACAGGGTATAGTGAATTTCTTTGGAAGAAATCATAAAACGGGCGGCAGTATACCGCCCGGTATTATTAAATAAATGCAAATCCCAGAATAATACCGGCCATTATCCCCGTATTTGCAAGGTGGGAATGCATTTTATTTGCTTCGGGTATCAGCTCGTCATTGACGATATACATCATAGCACCTGCAGCAAAGGCCATGGAGCCGCCTACAAACACCTGTGAGATATTAAAGAACACATGCCCAATTATGGCACCCACGGGAGTCATCAGTCCTGCCACAAGGGTAAAGAGAAAAATTTTCGTATTCCCAAGCCCGCCGGCTTTCAAAGGCCCGGCCATGGCAAGCCCTTCGGGAATATTATGCAGGGCAATGGCGATGGCAATCATGAGGCCAAGCTCAGGGCTTGATTCCAGCCCCGCCCCGATGGCAAGACCTTCCGGAAGATTATGCAGGGCAATACCGAAGAGAATAAGATACCCCGTCCGAAGAATCGGGCTTTCCACAGTCGCCAGATTCTGTTCGTTTTCCGTTACAATTTCATCGGGACCACCCACATGGGAGTGAGGCACAACCTGATCAAGTCCAAACATCATGGCTACACCCAAAACAAAGCCCACTATGGCACTTGTCATGGAACCGATATTTCTGGCTTCATCCATAAGTTCAAAAAGAGATATGGCGATCATTATCCCCGCAGCAAACCCCAAAAGCGATGCAAGAACTTTTTTATTGGGCGTTCCAAAAAGATACAGAAGCAACACCCCGAAAGATGTTGATATACCCGCAAGAAAACTGTAGAGAATGCTTTCCATTCATGACTCCTGATATAACGCCGATTTTTCAATAAAACACATTTTCCATACTGCGAAGTGTTGTGCGGAGATCATAATCACCATATAAACATAAAAAGGGAAACGGTATTCCGCTTCCCTTTGAGTTTTCTCTCACAAGACTTAACGTTTTTTATGCCGGTTCATGCGGCTTCGTTTTTTTCTCTTATGCTTCGAGATTTTCTTCTTTCTGTGTTTTTTAACACTTGCCATATGAAATCCTCAATCGTATTCAATAAAAATTCGGGTTAAATATATATTATTATCTGAAAGGGAGCAAAAGGATTTAATACTTTACTTATACACGGGAACATAGTACTATTACTGTATGTAGGCAAAACAGAGGAAATCCTATGACCTATTCAATTGTTCTGAAAGCTGTTCGTAATGAGGATCTTCTTGACATTCTTGCCCGGAAACTGGGGGCAAAAAAAAACATACCCTTTGAAGACTGCCGAACGCAGCTTCAGCGCGGCGATTTCCTCTATGCGGAGAGTCTTCCCTGGCAGGAGGCTGTTTCTGTTGGAAACTCCCTCAAAAAGCTCGACATTTCCTTTTCGGTGTATGATGAGACCGGGGCGGCCATACAAAACAGCGCTCTTTCAACAGCCGCAACGTCACAAGCGCCAGACAAAAAAAGAACAGCTCCGGCTCATAAGATAGAGGTAAAACAAGACGATATACCCACACGTGACAGAAAAAAAACCAAGGCTGAAACCTATACGGAATTATTGGCAATTTTCGGTTTTATCGGCGCGCTTATTTTCAGCATATGGCTTTTAAACTTCTTTTTTGGTGATGATGGCACATCCCCATCCCGGGATACTACCGCCACGGTGCAGCCCCGGCCGTCAGGTGTGCCCCGCACAGGCAACAACGACACCCAGTCCGAAAATACTCCAGCACCGGCCAGTCACGAGGATGCTCGTAAAATCCAGGAAGAGGCACAGGACATATGCGGCAATGACGCTTCCTCTGCGGTAAAACTCTATCGGATTGCCATCTCATTTAACGAGCGTAATCTTGATGCATGGCACGGCCTGCTCAACTGTTATTCCCAGCACGGAATGCACGAAAAGGTAAATGAAACCCGCCAAAAAATGAAGGAAATCTTCGGTGAAGACGTTTTTTCCCTGAAAGAAATCATAGATGACTACGGTGTTTCCGAATATATCAACTTTGATACAGATCCTGCCAGAATCACCTATATGGCCGGAAAAAAAAGCCGCGATGCAATCACACGGGATGTGTACAGAATGCTGCGGCGAATTTCTGCAAACAGTACTGCCCGTATGATTATTGTCTACGCACTCTTTGATGAAAGCAGAGACGGCTATATGATTACCGCTCCCCTGAAAGATCTTCCCGACAATTACCGTGGATTTTCACAAACCATTACGGTTGATGCCGTGGAATAAAAGTTTATTCTTCAGGATATCCAACGGGAATAATATACAGAGGTTCCATGGTTTTGTCCCCGCCAATTATCTCTAAGACAGCTGCATCATCCCTGATTGCTCCCACAGGAACAGCTCCCAGTCCCAGGGAAACAGCCTGCAAAAGAAGGTTTTGAGCAGCATGACCGGCCTCCATACTTATATACTGTACGCCACGGTCACCGTATCGATTGGTGGTGCGCTCCATCACCGCAGCTAATATAATAATCACCCCTGCGTCAGCAATAAAACTCTGTTCGTGCGCAGTCTCCGCAAGATCATCACGAACATCAGCAGAGGAAATTTCAGCCAGGGCGTGTTCTTCGGGAATATAGTGATAGATACCGGTGGGAGTAGCTGCAAACACTTCCAAAGGATAGGTTGCTCCTGCAGACGGTGCCGTCCGGAATCCCTGGACAGGTTCGGTAATACCCTGAGCAGCAAACAGCAGCTGTCCCAATTTCTCACGGGACAGGTCTTTTTGGGCAAATGAACGAACAGAACGGCGCTTTTGTATGGCCTCTTCCAGAGACATGTTTTCTTCAAAAGACGGACCGGGCAGAGACTGCACACCGGCAGTTTCCTCCGGAGGCTGAGTGGAAGCCTCCTGGGCGGTGGAGAAAAAAAATGCCGCAGAGAAAAAAACAGTAAACGACAGTACAATATAATGATTCATCACAGGTTCCCCCTCAAAAATCCGTACCGTATTGCAATATATGTCGTAACCGGAAAAGAAGAAAGAGTAAGGAAAGAACGAAGTAAAACCATGGTGACGTACACCGGCAGTTTACCCACTGTTTATCCGAACCCTGTGGGAAAAGATGCATCCTGTTTCACAGCCACCGCGGCTGTGCTGGGCATACCGCCCCCCGAAGAAAGGGAGTACCGGCCTACTTCAGGCGGAATCCTGTGGTATCAGCCCCTCCGTTTCCTCATACATACAGAGGAACTACGCCATATTCGGCAGCAGGATATATTGCAAAAAACAATTTTTCTTTTGCAGAGAACGGCATTTGACTATATTTACATACATACAGCAGTATACAAAGGAGAACCATGAGCAGTGTCTGTATTATTCCCGCCCGGGGCGGAAGCAAGCGCATTCCGCATAAAAACATCCGCTCTTTCCTCGGCACTCCCATTCTGGCATATTCCATACGCACAGCCCTTGAAAGCGGCATTTTTGATACGGTAATGGTATCCACGGATGATCAAAAAATCGCCGAAACCGCACGGCAGTACGGAGCCCGGATTCCCTTCTTCAGAAGCCGGGAAAAAGCCGATGATCACGCGGGGCTTGCAGCGGTTATCGCGGAGGTACTCACGTCATATTCTGCGCAGGGGAGGTATTTTGAAACTGCCTGCTGTCTTCTTCCCACAGCCCCCTTTGTGACCGCAGAAAAACTTCGGAAAGCCCAAAATATTTTTGCCGCCAAAGATTTCGATACCCTCTTCCCCATTGTGGAATTCTCCTATCCAATCCAGCGGGCACTGAGTATCACAGACGACAGGGTGTGTATGCAGTGGCCCCAAAATCTGCATAGACGCTCACAGGATTGTACTCCCGCCTACCATGATGCCGGGCAGTTTTATTTTATCCGTATCGAAAGGTTTCACACAGACCAATCTCTTTTTACTGATAACAGTGGGTTTATTCTCTGTAACGAACTGGAAGTTCAGGATATCGATACGGAAACAGACTGGAAACTGGCAGAAATAAAATATTCCATGCGGAAAACCTGATGAACTGCATAGTATTTACCGAAGCGGGAAAACGATACGGACGGGGGCATCTTATGCGCTGTACAGCCATTGCACAGGGGCTTGCGGAACACCGTATTTCTTCTGTTTTTGTCGTGAGAGGTACTCAGGACACCGGCCTCTCGGATTTCTCCTGCTACACTGAAGAATGGCTGAACACAGAGATCATTGAAAAATATGCACACACTGCAACCATGGCGGTGGTGGATTCCTATTATACCTCTGCCGAGCTCTGCACGTTCATCTATGACCATTTTAAAACCGTTGTATTTATGGATGATTACAACAGGATTTTATACCCCGGCGGGTATGTTGTAAACGGAGTTGTAACCGCAGATTCCATTTCCTACCCGCACAACCGGAATATTAGATATTTGCTTGGTCCCCGCTTTCAGGCTCTGAGAAAAACCTTTTGGGATATGCCACAATATGAAGTACGTGAATGCATATCCAATATACTCATTACTTTCGGCGGCAGTGACCCCCGTAATGCCACACCACACTACCTTTCAGAAGTTGCTGCTGCCTACCCCGATGCATACAAAAACGTCGTAATCGGCAGCGATTTTACACATACACAGGATATTTCAGACGCCGGAGATGCAAAAACACATCTGGTTTATTCCCCCACAGCGAAAAAAATGAAAGAGCTTATGACAAAAAGTGACCTTGCTGTTTCTGCGGGAGGCCAGACCATCTGTGAGCTTGCCCGCATCGGTGTGCCCACCGTGGGGATTGAGACCGCACCCAACCAGAGACATATTCTGCAGGGATGGCGTCGGGCGGGATTTTTATGTACTGAAAAAGATCTGGGGCATACCTCCTCTCTGTTACGCAGAGAAAAATCACGCGCGGGACGAGGTTTGATTGATGGAAGAGGCGTAAAGCGTATTGTTTCAAAGTTAGGGGAGCCCCTATGAATATTCCCTCAAAATCACCCGTCCCCTGTGCCATACACGGATATCCTCCTTACCAGCTGGCTTAAAGAACAGGACAAAACGGGTAGGACAAACAAAACACCATCGGCTGTATTGGCAGCCATGGATACCGGGAGAGTATAACCAAAAACACACTGCGTCCTAAACTCCCAAATAATCTCCTCCACCAAAACCCCACAGCAGCCCCCAAGCTCCGAAGTTTTGAAAAAACGGAGCGTATTCATCCACAGAATTCATGAAAGGATTGCTACCGGTGACAGTACTGTTCAGAAACCTGCGTTTTTGCACGGAAACATTCGCCTTTGTGAAAGTGATGACATGGTACAGATAGAAATCCGGAATTCTATCACAGAATTCCGGCACCCAAAAAGGCGAAATACAGTATGCCGAAAAGACAGAACGCGGCGAAAACCTTTCACAAATTGAAAGACCGTGAAAAAAACTGTTACAACAGGACCACACTCCCCCTGTTTCTGAAATCCTCACAGAGAAACTGCTGTTTAATCCTTCGCTCGTTTCTGATCAGCGACGGTGAAATATCTTCATATACTCCGTATTACCCGAAGGAGTACTGATGGACAATACCACGGGAACAGCGAATGTGGGTACCTGCCACCTGCTCTCTGAAATATCATAGGTACCGCGTCGTACTCCCGAAACATCATGAATCACCACCCGATGAGTTCCCTCCTGAGAGAACCGGAGAAACCGTTGTTTATTCCCGCCTGTCAGCCGTACACTGCTGTGGGAAGATTCGTTGCCCTTTGTTTCACCAATAGCTGTCCCGTCATCCAGAGGCGCATAGCTGACCCAGTCAAACTCAACGGAAAAGGTATCTTCCTGCGGCGCCTCGGTGGCATCGGGATTGGTAATAACCGACCAGCCGTCAGTATGCCAGATATTGAGCATAAGCCGGGCCGGTTTTTGTGTTATCCGCTCCTGCGGCCCCTGATAATCCCACAATACCACCGTGTCCTGATTCTCCGGATGCAGAATCCACCAGCGAATTCGCTCCGGCTCCCAGTCAAAGCCATAGGTATAAAACTGATCCGCTGCATTGAAATCTTCAATAACGGGAATGCTCTCGGGATAATTTTCCGCTCCTTCCAGATCGACACCGCCCCCGCCAAGGGATTCCTTATACTTAGTGGAATAGACTTCCCCTTCCGCAGGATTAACAATTCGCGACACCTGCCTGGTTTCACCCGTCGGTCCGTGATAATCCGTATAGGCTGAAAGATAGAGTACCTCCGGATCTGCAATAAGCCATTCAAAATCTATCTCGCTGTTATCATACAATCCCGTACCGGTCCAGTCGTTACTCATATCTTCTGCCCATTCATCATTATAGAAGGTATAAAACCCGACCACGGCTCCCACATCGGGCTGATCATGGGTCTGAGGTATACGTACACGGGTGGAATAGGTGCCAAAATGTGCCAACCCTGTATTCATATTCGGCCCCTGCCAGGCTCCGGGATCATCATCTGAATCCATGGTGAGGGAAAGAGTTCGGGTTCCTTCTTCGGCCGATGATTCCACTCCGGCATTCCAGGTGAAATCTTCCTGATTTCCGCCTGAACCGTAGGTGAAATTATCCACATCTTTTGTTGGATTCGGTGCATCAAAATCAGAATGAAATCCGGGTATCAGATCCACGGGAATATCATCCGCCCACAGTGTTCCCCAGGCAATTGCAAAAACTGCCAGTGTTCGTGTACATTTCTTCATAGAAACCTCCATAGTATAAGTATACAATACCAAATGTCATTCGTCAGCATAATTTACATCTGTCCACTATGTATAATCTAGCATCTCTGAGGAGTAAATAAACGTCGTATTCTGAAAAGCAGAAAGGGAATGGTTTTGGGCCGAAACCGGCAGATTGCTGGGAAAAAAGCACTGTTTTTTTTGAAAGAATGCAAATATCAGGAACGGAGATGCTTTTTTCTATACTCCCGTGGGGAACACCCCTGGATCCGGCGAAATATTTTTGCAAAGGTTGTGGGATGTCGATACCCCGTATACAGAGCGATCTCATTTATCTGACGATCGCTTTCACACAGCAGGCGCGCCGCTTCCTTCATGCGAATGGTATCCACGTATTTTTTAAATCCCATCCCCCATCTCCTGTCAAGGACCGTTCGGATCCGTTTTTCAGAAAGGCCCGTTTCCCGAACAGCTGTCTGCAGGGATACATCCAGTCGATTATAGTGTTCACCGATATACTCCTCAATAATAGTCAGATCTTCAGAAGCCCGGGGCTCAAGACGCAGAGGGCTGTACCGGGGAAAGGAGGATCTGCCGGGAATAAAAATGGAACATGCCAACAGGCCTGACACCACCCACCAGACGATATATCTGCGAGGGGAACGGGTAAATCGAATTCGGTGTACCTGAAGATGCAGAGACGTTTTCGGAGGGGACATGGGATGATTCTGAAAACGAATCTGCCGTACCTTCCCCAGGCTTTCCCGATTTCTGTTTTGAGGTATACTGTTTGACTGAAACCACCACGTGGGAGTTTCCATGCGTGAAAGGGGCAGGGTAACCGTGGAAGAGATTTCATTAATATCATCCTGAAAAAGGCGCCAGGACAAACCGTTTTCAGGGTTTGAAAACCCCGCAACCATGGTGGCACACAAAAAAGTAAAGGGAGCCGTAATTCTCTCATTAACATCAATATGAACCCGGTCATAGGAACTCAGATCCCAAAATCCCGTATCGGGAGGGCTCAGGGCTATTCCCACATAGGGAAACTCCCGATTTTCCCCTATACGGTAGGTGCAGGCTACACGGCCCGGTTTTGTTTGCAGATGCTCAATGCGGGAACCACCGGTATCGGTAGTATAATCCTGCCTGTCGGAATAGGGCTCAATCTCAAGGGAGGTTTCTCCGGGAGTAATAGTCAGAGGGTGCATAAAAAAATGAACCAGGGTTATCACAAACAGCACAGCACCCGACACAGCCGGCAGATATCGTTTATACAACGAAAACCGTGTAATAGACCACTTCATAGCACTGCTCTCCTGTTCTGTATTCCTGCAATATAATATAGATTTGTGTTGAACAAAATCGGAATATATGAAAAAAGGAATCCTCTCATTAACCTGTAGTGTACTGAATATCAGCACTGAGGAAAAAAAACGGATGTTACCATGGAGCATTCACTCCGCAAACACCCCTTGCATTTTTGCCTACATCAGGGTATACTGTAGAAAAAAGGTGTGACACTATGTGGTATAAAACATGTATCCTGGCGGCTGTATTTTTCACTCTCCTGTGTGGAGATACGCTGGAAACAATTGAGTATACGGAATCGTCAGAGGAAATACCCAACCCCGAACGCGGCTGGCACCGCTACCGTAATTACGATGATCTCTGGGGGCTGGATCTGCTGCGACCACGCAATGAAACCCTCATATACGGCAGAGTATATGTACCACACTACAGGGATCGTGAATTTCCCGAAGTATTTCTCACGGATACCCTGCAGAATCTTTTTGACCAGGCCCGTTCCCACGGCCTCAAGGTCAATTTCCGCCTCACCTACTCCGCCCAAGAGGATGAGCCCGACGCTCCCCTGGAGATGGTTCTGCGCCATATTGAGCAGCTCAGCCCTCTTCTGCACGATAATGCCGATGTTCTCAATGTAATGGCCGGGGGATTTGTCGGTGCCTGGGGGGAATGGCATGGGTCCGCACATAATCTCACGGATCCTGAAAACAGAAAAGTCATTCTTGATGCCATTCTCGCATCCCTGCCTGAAAACAGAATGTTCCTTATGCGATATCCCATGTATAAGCGGGATCACACCGATTCAGATATTACAAAGAGCCATACCTGGCTGCAGAAGGATGAAGCCTTTACCAACCGTCCAATCGCCCGTATCGGACATCTCAACGACTGCTTTGTATCTTCTGAAACCGATGTGGGAACCTATCATCAGAACGGACGTGAGGCAGAACTTGCCTATCTGAGCCGCGAAGCACCTTATCTTGCATGGGGCGGTGAAACATGCCGTGTTCACGAGTATAACAATTGTGAGCGCACCCTGCGTGAGATAAATGACCTGGGGGCAAACTATCTCAACAGAGACTACAACCGCGATGTCCTCGATGTGTGGAAAAACGAAGGGTGTTTTCAGGAAATTTCACGTCGTCTGGGATATCGTTTTGTGTTGCACCGGGCACGGATACAGTTACGGGGAGAAGCGGGAAATCATTTTAAAACAGAGCTTGAAATCGAAAATACGGGGTTTGGAAACCTCTTCAATCCACGCCCCGTGGAAGCTGTTCTTATTGATCCTGAGACAAAACAGAGGTGGACCGCTCCGCTTTCAGAGGATCCCCGTTTCTGGCAATCCGGCGACACCCATACGGTAAAATTCCACCTCAGTCTTCCCACAGACCTTCCCCGGCAGAAATACATACTGGGAATCGCTCTGCCCGATGCGGCTCAATCCCTGCGCGGGGATCCGCGGTACTCCATTCGGTTTGCCAATAGTCATATCTGGGACAGCACGGAAAACATTCACGTTCTCACCCGTGATTTTTCGGTGGAGGCCCCCGGTGATTCCACTCCGGAGTACACTGAATTTGAAGAAGTGTTCCCCCGGGACACCACACATATACATCGGAATGCTGAGCGCTCCTCCCGCCCCGAAATAACCATGCAGGAAAACGGCGCTCTTCGCATGGAACTATCCGGTTTTCGTAAGGAGACACTCCTTTTATCCGTGCGATCTCCTGCGGGGCGAAGTATTTTGTCTGAAAGAACAGAAATTGTACCGGGCCGCAACACCCTCCATCTGCAGCTGCCCCGAACCTCCCCGGGCCGGGGCGTCTATATTCTGGAAGCTGAAGGGAAATATACTCATTTCAGCATTCCCTTCACGTACTGATTCCGGAAGAAGGGAATCTCTCTTCTTTTGAAGCAATACTGAATATATTTTTCCCCTGTGCATATACAAGGAGAACCGATGACATTCGACACTGTTGTTATCGGCGGAGGACCTGCCGGAACCATTGCGGCGGGGATATCTGCCATTGAAGGAAATTCAACCCTTCTTATTGATGCAGAACACTCTCATGAAGAGATACTGTTACGCTCCTTTGCTGATGAATCCTTTCTCTGCGGCCCCCTGGGGCGCAAACATATAAAGGATGCCCTGGTGGAGGGCACCTCCCTTCTCCAGGAGTCCCTGCGGGCTTTTTCATCGAGAAAACTCAAGACATTTATGGATGGCCTGGGCCTGCCTCTTGCAGTGGATGAACACAATCGCTTTATCTTTTCTGAAAAAGAGAAACATGCCCTCAGCCGATATCTTCCGGCCTGGCTTAACCGCCTCAATGTTCACACCGCTCTGCAGGAAAGAGTATCGAAAATCACCCGGAAAAATGACCTGTATGCGGTGTACACGGACAAAACAACCTACGGTGCCCACAAAATCATCCTTGCCACGGGGGGATTTATTCAACCTCCTGCACTTATTGAAGACCTGGGCCTGCAGACAAAAAATGGATCTCCCGCCCTTTTTCCCCTGGGAACAGAAGCTCAAAATCTTCCCCGCGGCAGTCTTACGGCCCGGATTTTTCTCTGGAGCAAGGACGGAAAAAAAATTGCCCATACCCAGGGGGAAGCAGACCTGTCTCCTGCTGGTATTGACGGAACGGCAGCACGAAATGCCAGCCTTTTTCCTGATCAAACCGATCATATAACCCTTGATTTCTGCCCACAGCTGGACGAAGGTGCGGTAAAAAACAAAATACACCAATACCTTGACAAAAATCCCAAAACACTCTCTGAACTCTGCCAGCACTTTGTTCCGCCCTTTATGGCAGACTATCTATCCGTGTATCTAAAGGATAAAATATCGTCCCCTCTGACTGATCTCCACAAAAAGGAACGTACAGAAATACTGTTTGCCCTGAAAAAACTCCCCCTTTCATGGGACAGGAAGTACAACACTCACCATGCCGTCATATATACGGGAGGTATTGTGTGCGATGAAATCAACGAAACACGGCTTGAGACCCGCAGCCATGACTCAGTTTTCTGTGCCGGAGATATACTCCCCGTCACCTCCCGATACGGCTACAGTCTCTATACAGCCTTTGCCACGGGATACCTTGCGGGGCGAACAACCAAAAGGAAGCATATATGAATTTTTCAGTAACCTGGCTTGCAGATAAGAGAGAACATATTCCCGATCTTGCACGGGAAATATTCACCCAATGGGAACAGATGTATACAGACCGGAACGAAACAGTCCGGGACATTGAAGAAAAACTGAGGAAACGGGCCGTGAAAGATACAATACCCTTCACCCTAGTGGCTATGGAGGGTATGCATAGTGCCGGATCAATAACGGTAAAAAAGAACGACTTTTCTTCCCGTCCACACCTTTCTCCCTGGATCGCCGGTGTATTTGTCCTGCCCCGGTACCGAAGAAAGGGCCTGGCAACGATGCTTATAGAAACAGCCGAAAGCCTGCTGTCGGAACATTTTTCCATACAGAAAACATATCTGTATACAGGCTCTGCAGAACAGTTCTACCTGAAGCGAGGATATACCGTGCGGGAACGGATACCTCAGAAGGGACGTGAACTTGTTATTATGGAGAAAGACCTGTAATGGAAGCAATCACCTGTGAAGAACTCTATCTGGGATGGCTCAAAGCAGAAAAAGGGCTCAGTGACAACAGCACCATATCCTATTATTATGATCTGCAGCGTTTTGATTCCTTCTTACGGGATTATGGGCGCACCGACAAAGAGGCAGAAGCGTCCCATATTCGGGAATTCATCGGTCTTCTTGATGAAATTGGATTTTCCCAGGCATCAATCATACGAAATCTCTCCACCCTGCGAAGCTATTATTCATTTCTCTTCGGTGAAGCGCTTATACAAACCGATCCTACGGAACATATCCGGGGACCGCGCAATGAGTCATCTCTTCCCACGGTTCTTTCCGTGGATGATATCGAAGATATTCTTGCGGCCATACCAACAGAAAAAAAACTGGGACTGCGAAACAGGGCAATGATCGAGACCCTGTACGGATGCGGCCTGCGTGTCTCAGAACTTATCAACCTCTCCTTTGACTCACTCATTGAAGATAACACCTTTCTTCTGCTGCGCGGCAAGGGAAAAAAAGAACGGTTGGTTCCCCTGGGGCCGCTCACATATAAATGTCTGACTGATTATATAGAAAGGGAACGCCCCCTTCTGGACAGCAAAAACGCCGGAGAAATTTTCCTCAATATGCGGGGAACCAAACTCACCCGCATGGGTGTCTGGAAGATGATAAGAACGGTTTGTGAAACCGCAGGAATTTCTGACCATGTCTCACCCCATACCTTCCGCCACTCCTACGCCACACATCTTCTGGAAGGCGGAGCAGATCTTCGGATTGTTCAGGAACTTTTGGGGCACAGTAATATTACCACCACCGAGATTTATACACATATCGACCGGACCCATCTTATCGAGGTACATCGAAATTTCCATCCCCGGTCAAACAGGTAAGCTTCAATCCTGCTGCCTGAATACAGGATTTGAATAACTGACGGCATTGATCTGATACTCTGCAGTGCGGGAGTAATAATCCTGAATTCCTCAATAAAAGGAGAAACAGAGTGCTGACCCTGACGTGTATCCATACAACTGAATATTTACATTTACGTAAATCCTTTTCCTTCTGATACAAATAATTTTCTATATTTATGGTAAATATGTTGATTTGTACGGGATCATACATATGCTTCATAGTGCCGCAATATTTGTGTTAGTTTGATTGATAATTACAGTTGAACACAGAAATGAGTTTTATAATGAAAAACGGAATACTCGTACCATTAGCGGAGAGATCACTTGATATTATCGCAAATATTTCCTCATTATTAGATTGGAAGGATTTAGAAGCAATTCCTGGTGGACTTACAGTCATCAAAACCTTAAATTTAGTTCAATCAATGAGTGATCGAATTTTTTTGAATAAACTAATAAGATTTTATTCCCAATGTTCTGAAGTTCCATTTGATAAACGAGTTGAGTTTATTGAGAAATACGATGACTCTAAAGTTGGTGAAAATCTTTTGGTAATGATTAATGATATCGAATCTTTTGATAAAGCAGAAGCTATTGGTAAAATTTTTAATGAGTTCTTGTTAGAGAATATTAATAAAGACCAATTTGATAGAATTGTGTATGCTCTTAACAATATCTATTATGAAGATTTGGAGTTCCTGCTGACTCCACTTGAAGAGCTGCCATATTTAGACGAAGCCAAAACTGCTCAATTAGAAAATCTGGGGTTACTTACTTGCCGTTCTTGGATTTTAGATGAAGGCGGTGGTGGTGGAAATCCAAGAAAACATCTACCTTCTGAAATTGGTATTATTGTAGCTAATTGTCTCTTGAAATCTAGTTTTGATTTCGATGTGCTGTATGATACATTCAAAGAGATCCACAAGTAAGAAGAACTAACCAGTGTTTTGGGCGTAACATCGCTACGTGGAACTCCTCAAAAAAGTACACAGTGGGTTCAGGCATAGGAATTCATTCTGAAATGGAGATATCTGTCAGGAAAACAACAGCGCAGTTACGATTCAGATTATAAGAAGGATGCTGTCCGTCTGAGCACTAAACCAGCTCGTACAGTAGCAGAAGTGTCAGAATGCTCCCGGTATCAGATCTGAACTGTTGTATCGCTGGCGTTCAGCAGAAAAGAAGAACGGCAAACTCGCTTTTCCGGGGCATGGCACAGAGGCGTTGATTCCAGCACAAAAACGCATCCGGAAGCTTGAAAAGGCCATTTACACTCCGTTATACCACCATCACCCCACGCTGCTCCCCTCACAAAGGCGATGCCCCACACCTCCGAAATACACCGCACACGCTTACAGGACCCTTTCGATGGGGAGCCCACTGCGCACTGTTGCGGACCATTTCCCACGGCTTGGGAGCCCACCGCGCACTGTTGTGGACCATTTCCCACGGCTCGGGAGCCCACTGCGCACTGTTGCGGACCATTTCCCACGGCTTGGGAGCCCACTGCGCACTGTTGTGGACCATTTCCCACGGCATGAAAAGTCCG